>CANFNO010000119.1 GCA_947447845.1 Burkholderiales bacterium
CGACCGGAGCTGTTTGCCAATGCACAGTTCGGCGTCATCACCGTGAAGGACATCCTGACCGAACTGGAGAAGCCGGGCCGCGACCCGCGCCCGGACTTCAAGGTGGCACGCTTTAACGACGGCGTGGAAGACATCAAGGATCTGAAAGAAGGCATGGTTCTGGAGGGCACCGTCAGCAATGTGGCGGCCTTTGGCGCCTTTATTGACTTGGGCGTTCACCAGGACGGTTTGGTCCATGTGAGCCAGTTGGCGCATAAGTTTGTGAGCGATGCGCGCGAGGTGGTGAAGACCGGCGACATTGTCAAAGTGCAGGTGGTGGAAGTGGACGTGGACCGCAAGCGCATCGCCCTGACGATGAAGATCGGTGCCGCACCCGCGCGTGGTCCCGGTGAAAAGGCTGGCAACAACCGCTATCAGGGTCCGGCCCGGGGCGAACGCCAGCAGGGCAACCGGCGCGATGAGGGACTGGGACAGAACTCCGCCATGGCCAGCGCGTTTGCCAAGCTCAAGCGCTGAGGCGGTTTTTTCAGTCGCTATTCAGTGCAGCCTTTGCAGAACATAATCTCGCCAATAACAACCATTGCGCGCAGAAGGTCATAACGCATGAATCTCGATGAATTGTTGACCCGTCAGTTCAATCTGCCCAGTATTCCGAAGGTCGTGGCACTGTTGCTGATGGAGTTGGACCGCAAAGAGGTGGATCTCAAGACGATCAACCGCCTCATCAGCACCGACCTTGCGCTGACCACGCGCCTGTTGCGCCTGGCAAATTCCGAGTTTTTCAAGCTGTGCGGCAAGATCAACAGCGTGTCGGAAGCGCTGGCGCTGCTCAACCTGGCGCAGGTTCGGACCATGGCGCAAGAGGCCGCGCATAGCGCTTCTCTCAAGGCGGTGCCTGGCATTTCACTGCCGCGCTTCTGGGAATACAGCCTGAACACGGCCCGGGTCTCGCGCTCGCTTGCAGGCGTGGTGCGGCAAAACCAGCAAGCTGCTTTCACATGCGGACTGATTCATGCCTTTGGCGAGTTGGCCATGCATCTGGCAATGCCTGCGCAGACGACCATCCTGTCCGAGAAGTTCGCGCCGCTGGACCTGCGCCGTGCATCGGCCGAGCGCAATACCTTCGGCTTTAGCTACGCTGCCGTGAGCGCCGGTTTTGCCAACCTGTGGCACTTTCCCCAACCCATGATCGATGCGCTGGAACACCAGTACGCGCCCTTTGAAAACAATGTCTACGAGCCGCTGGCGGGTGTCATCCACCTGGCTTCTTGGCGGGCCCGTGGCAGGGATGCCAATATGAGCGAGCGGGTTTTGGCATCGACCTTTCCGGGGCAGGTCGGTTTGGTGCTGGGATTGGACATTGATCAGGTGCTGCAGCAGGATCCCTTTGATTGGGCCGCGCATACCTGACGTTTGATGCGTGCGCTTCAGCTCTACGCCGGCCCCAAGGCGCTGGCTACCATCGCCAAAGATGGTCTCACCCCGCAAAAGGTTCACAGCATCGCCGCTGCTGCAGGTGGCCCCAAAGGATTGATATTGGGTCCGCTGGACCGCTTTCTCTTCGGTGAGTGGCTGGCTGACTCAAAACATCCGGTCGATCTGGTCGGTGCCTCGATAGGGGCCTGGCGCATGTCGGCAGCCTGTCTCGCAGAGCCCGTGCGGGCTTTCGAACGCCTGGAACACGACTACATCCACCAGCATTACGAAACCACGCCTGACAGAAAACGCCCCAGCGCCGAGAGCGTGAGCGATACCTTTGGACGCACCATCGCTGCGTTCTATGCCGGCAGAGTGCCGGAAATATTGCAGCATCCACGGTACCGGCTGCACGTCGTTACGTCGCGCGGGCGCCACTTGCTCCACACTGAAAATAGTTGGCGCACGCCCCTGGGTTATCTGGGCGCTTACCTCAGCAATCTGGTGCACCGCAGGGCTATGGGAGCCTGGCTGGAGCGCGTGGTCTTTTCATCGCCTGCGTTGTCGCCGCTGCCGTTTGAGAACAGCGATTACCCCACGCGCCAAGTTCGTTTGACGGAGGCAAATTTTCATGCCGCGTTGCAGGCAAGTTGCTCCATCCCCTTCGTCTTGCGCGCTGTGCAGGACATCCCTGGGGCGCCTGCCGGGGCCTACTGGGATGGCGGCATTACTGACTACCACCTGCACCTGAACTATGCGGGAGTCCGTTCGCAAGGCATTGTTTTGTATCCCCACTTTCAGAAGAGCGTGGTACCCGGTTGGCTGGATAAACGCCTGACTTGGCGGCATCGTGCAACGCCCTTTCTGGACACGATGTTGCTGCTGTCGCCGCGTGCGGAATGGGTGGCAAGTCTGCCCAACGCGAAATTGCCGGATCGAACCGACTTCACGCACTATGGCAACGACCTCGGGGCGCGGGTCAAAGCTTGGTCAGCCGCCACAGCAGCCAGTGTGCAGTTGGCCGAAGAATTTGCCGAATGGCTGCGCCGCCCCGATACGCGCCAAGTTTTGCCTTTGTGAAGCAACAGGCCGCGCCTACAATTTCCCCAACAACAATTTAAGGGGGTTTCCATGCGCAAGCACCTCGTTCGCATTCTGGCGACGCTTCTAGGGCTATCAGCACCACTGGCCTTTGCAGCCACCGGTGAGTACTGGGAAATCACCAACAAGATGGAAATGCAGGGCATGTCGATGCCGGGGATGACCACTAAAGTCTGCATGCCCAAGGGTGGCGAAAAGGACCCGCGCAATAGCGCCGACAAAGACTGCGAGATGACCGATATGAAGGTCTCCGGCAACAAAAGCTCCTGGAAAATGCGCTGCAACAAAGACGGCGAGACCATGACCGGCAGCGGCGAGATGTCCACCACAGCCGACCGCACCGAGGGCACCATCAACATGACCACCCGGCAAGGCAGCATGTCGATGAGCTTTGTGAATAAGCGGCTGGGCGGTGCCTGCGATCCCGATGAGATGAAAAAGAAGGTCGAAGCCCAGGTGGCAGCCAGCAACAAGGAACTGGCCAAGATGTGCGAAGGACCGGCTAACAGCCACGATTGGCTCAGCAAAAGCGGCCTGTTTCTCGAAAAAAACGCCATTTGTGTGGCCAAGAAAGACCAGTTCTGCGATTTGATGAAGCGTGATGCCACCCGCGATGTCGAGGTGTACTTCTCCATCAAAAACCCGACGCCACCGATCAGCAAGTCATGCGGCATCAACATGGACTCTGCCAGGAAGGCAATCTGCAAATCAGTGGATGCCAGCAACAGTGATTTCACGAAACAGATGCAGGGCGACAAACGGCGTTTGTATGGCGAGTGGTTGCGTGCCGAATGCCCGGCCGAGATGAAGACCTATGCCGAAGTCAGCCGTAAACGCTTTTGTGAGGGACGGGACTTTACCGAGCAAAAGCTTGTCTCTCTGGCGGATTGCCTGAAAGGCGTGTCGGGCGACGACGAGGCCATGAACAGGCCAGACCCGGATGAGCCTGCTTTGAACAGCAATTCAGGCGCTTCGAGCACTAGGAGCACTGCCGCCCAGCCAGCCAAGGCCGATCCGGCCAAACCTGAACACGGCAAAACCGGCGGTTTGCTGGACGGACTCAACCTGCCCAGCATGCCCGGTGGAAACTCGACGGACGCTGTGATTGATGGCGCCAAAAAGCTGAAGAATCTGTTCGGCTTCTAATGCGGAACTCGCCTCTGCCGCCGGGTGCTGTGCGGCAGGTGCAGTTCGGTCTGGCGCTTCTGTTTGCTCTGGCCTACGCCAATAGTCTGGGTGGCGCTTTTCAGTTTGATGATTTCAATGTCATCGTGGATTACTCGGCGGTTCACAGCCTGGAGGGATGGCTGGCCGACGTGGGGCAGGGCATTCGGCCTTTGCTGAAGTTCAGCTACACCCTGAACTGGATTTCCGGCGCGGGTCTGCTCGGCTTTCATGTCGTGAACCTGCTGATTCATGCGGCCACGGTCTGGGTCGTGTACCGACTGACTCAGGAATTTCTGACTGGCAGGCAGCTGCAACGCGTGCCGATGGCGCCGCTGCTAACTGCTGCACTTTTTGCCTTACATCCAGCGAATACCGAGGCCGTCACCTACATCAGCGCACGCTCCAGTTCCCTGATGTCCTTGCTTTATCTGTCGGGTCTGCTGATTCATGCAACCCAGCCTGTGGGTCAAAGAGCGTGGCGGGGCCAATTGCTTGTGCCCTCGTGCTTTGTGATGGCACTGGCGGTCAAGGAAAGTGCGGTGACCTTTCCTTTGGCACTGTTTCTTTGGGACTTGGCCAGCGGTAAGGACTGGAGAAGTTGTCTGCGCAAGGCATGGACTAGTTGGTCCGCATTGCTGCTGGTTGCGGCGTTTTTTCTTTGGAACGACGTGTACCGCGCGTCGGCCGAACGCAGCGCAAGTTTCAATACTTTGGCTGGTAATTTGGCCACGCAGGCGCAGGCTGTGGTCTATCTTTTTCGACAATGGGCGCTACCTCTTTGGCTGAACATTGATCCGGATCTGGCCGTGCACCACGACTTTTCGCAAGCCGTGCCAGGGCTGGTTTTTGTTTTTGCGGTGTGTTTGTTGACCGTTGTGTCGTGGCGTAAGCGCGCTTGGCTCGGTTTTGCGCTGGCCTGGGCACTGGTGCACCTCATGCTCCTGTATCTCTTCCTGCCCCGGCTGGATGTGGCCAATGACCGTCAGCTGTATTTGGCCGCCTGGCCGCTGTGCATGGCGTTGATGGTCGAGTTGCAACTTCTACTTCCGCAACGCGTTATGGCGTTGATGGTGGCTACGCTCCTCATGGTTTTTGCGATGCTGACCTTCCTGCGCAATCAGGATTACCAGAGCGAAGTCGCCCTGTGGAAGCAGACCGTGGAGGTATCGCCGGGAAAGTCGCGGGTGCACAGCAACCTGGGCTATGCATATCAACTGTCCGGGCGTCCGGTGCAAGCCAGGCTTGAATACCTGCAGGCCTTGCGGCTGGATGGCGGGAATGTAAAGGCACGCCTGAATCTAAGACGGCTTAATTCCCGGTTTCCACACACTTGAATTCAATTTCCGCATAAGCAATCTGACCGATTCCGCGTGGTGAAGTCTTGCTACTGATGGTCTTCATTTCTTTGCCCATGGTCTTACAGAACGCGTGCGCGCGTTCATAGGCTTTGGTCTTTTGAGCCGCTCGTGTTGACCAACCATTGTTAGCCTGGCTGGTAACCAGGTAGGTGTCATTTCCTGTCGAAACGACATCCGCGACTACCGCATACCCACTCACCCCGGCGCCGACGAAAAGCACCAGGACCAAAAGCTTGTGTGCAAAGCCCGCCAGAATTTGTCTCATTTCGGCGTGACTCTATACCTTAGTCCGCGCGAGCACACTTGCTTCCACGGTTCCATCACCTTCTGTGCGGGAACGGTCTGCCCCAGTGATTGTTGCATCGCAATATAAAGTCTCTGAAATGGGGAATATTTGACAAAATTTAAAAAATGCGATGACCAGAGTGTTCAAACTGTCCTGCAATAAATCAAAAATAGAGTCAAGTCCAGTCGTTGATTTTTATCAAAGCTTTGCTACATATTTGTTCATTTTTAGCATTTTAAGGGGTCGTCATGAATAAGGGAGTTGTTTCTGCGGGAGCTCTAAGAAGTAGTGAGCCAGTTCAGCGTTTTTCGATGCTGCAAATGGCTGCGCATTGGATGTCAGCATTGGCCATGCTGATCTTGTTTTCCGCCATGTGGGCCCGTGAATTCATCGAAGAGTACGCCTTGCGCGTAAGTCTTTTTGACTTGCACCGACAGATGGGTTTGGCCATTTTGATCTTGTTTGTCGTGCGGATTCTGGTAAAGAAGTTCGGCACGAAGAAGAAACCCTCAGGCCCTCAGATGAGCAATTTGGAACATTTTGCAGCGGCATGCAGCCATATGGCGCTTTACCTCATGCTCTTCGTAATGCCAGTCATCGGTTGGATCATCACCAATGCCCATGGCCAACAAGTTCACTTTTTGCGGATGTTCACGTTGCCCAACCTGGTTGGTAAAGATGAAGAATTGGAAGACATACTTCAATTGGTACATGAATATGGCGCCTACGTGCTGATGACGCTGATTGGCGTGCACATTGCAGCGGGTCTGTTTCATCACTTCGTCAAGAAGGACCATGTCCTGGCCTCCATGATTCCGCAAATCGGTGAGCGCGCAACAGACGAGGTGCCTCGCCATGTACCGCAAAGCTACCACGGCATGGAAACCATGCCTGGTCGATTGGAATAGGCCCTGTGACCCCTTGGGCTCCAATGTGCAATCACATAGAGGCTATTAGCATCGCCCGATAGTCTTCCAGGGTGGCAATGCGGGGACCGGTTTTGTGGCAATGGTCGGCCTTAGTGCCTGAAATGATCGCCTCATACTGCTCCTCTCCCACGCCCATCGCCGCCAAGCCCCCAGGCAGATCCAACATTGCGCACATGGCGTTGATGGCGAGGCCGACATCGTCGTCAATATTGAGGCCCATGGCGTGGGCCACCCTAGCCAACGCGTACCGAGTCAACCTCTTCTGTCTGTCAGCGAGGCAGTTCCCTGAAGCCCACGAGCAGTCGAGGAGCAGCGATTGACCTTGTCTGTCCTGACGGCGTGACGGTTCGCTGTAACAACTAATCGCCGGGGGTGCTGACCCATTTCGCCCCGAGCAATGCCTCACCAGTAGCGCATCGCGTCGCGATACATTGCTTCGAGGTCGGGCTTGGTCACCGCGCACGGTGCCATCACCAGCGGGCGCTGCTGCGCGAACGCTCCTTCGGCCAGCGACGGCACGTCGGCCTCGCTGTAGCCAAGTGCCGCGATGCCCGAGGGCAACCCCGTTTCGCGCATCAGGGCGATGAATGCATTGGCCAGAATTTCACCCGCCTTCTCCGGCGCCGCATCGCGCACGTCCACACCAAGCGCAGCGGCTGCCTCGAGGTGTCGCTCCGGGTTGGCGCTCGCCGTGAAGCGAAACGCCGCCGGTGCGTTGATCACCACCGCGATGCCGTGGGGCACCATCGGGGCGCGGTCCTGGTAGCCGTTCATCGTGAACTCGTGGCGCAGCGTGGCCACCGCGTACGACATCGCGTGCGGGATATGTACGCCTGCGCTGCCAAAGGCCAGGCCCGCCAGGGTGGAGGCGAACATCAGTTGATGACGTGCCTCGATGTCGCCCGGATCGCGCACCGCACGCGCGAGGTACTTGCCGCCGATGCGGATCGCCGCGAGCGCGCCGATGTCGTTGTAGGGCGTGGACCCTTGGTAAGGTGGACGCTGGCTCGGGTGCGCGGGGCGCGGGCGACTCGTGAAGGGACGCGCCGTGTAAGACTCGACCGCGTGCGTCAGCACGTCAAAGCCGCAGGCGGCCACCACGCCTCCGGGAAGTGTCTCGGTGGTGGTGGGGTCGACCAAGGCCAGCGTGGGCTTGAGGAACGGCGACGCGATTCCGGTCTTGAGGCCCACCGACTTCAGGTCGACGATCGTGATGCCCGTGGTTTCGCTGCCGGTGCCGCAGGTGGTCGGGCACGCAATGTGGGGTTTGAGTTTGCCGGGCACCGGCTTGGCGCGACCGATCGGCGCGTTGATGTAGGCAATCAG
>CANFNO010000120.1 GCA_947447845.1 Burkholderiales bacterium
GACAAGCACATGAACGCACCACTGAGTGACCGCGAAAAAGCCCTGATGGGCATGGGCGAAAGCCGCCTGCGCAAGGAAGACGCCCGCTTTATCCAGGGCAAGGGCAACTATGTTGATGACATCAAAATGCCCGGCATGCTGCACATGGACATCGTCCGTGCGCCCGTGGCCCACGCCCGCATCGTGCGCATCAACAAGGAAGCCGCGCTGAAGATTCCCGGCGTGATTGCCGTGCTCACCGCCGAAGACCTGAAGCCTCTCAAGCTGCACTGGATGCCGACCCTGGCCGGTGACGTGCAGGCCGTGCTGGCCGACGAGAAGGTGCATTTCCAGATGCAGGAAGTAGCCGTCGTGATCGCCGAAGACCGCTATGCCGCCGCCGATGGCGCGGAAGCTGTCGAAGTCGAATACGAAGAACTGCAAGCCGTGGTCGACCCCTTCGATGCGCTGCTGCCCGATGCACCCGTGCTGCGCGAAGACCTGGTCGGCAAGACCGTGGGTGCGCACGGCGCGCGCAAGCACCACAACCACATCTTCAACTGGCAGGCCGGTGACAAGGAAGCCACCGACGCCGCCTTTGCTAGCGCTGCGGTGACCGTCAAGCAGGACATGCTCTACCCCCGCGTGCACCCCTGCCCGCTGGAGACCTGCGGCTGCGTGGCCAGCTTCGATCCCGTACGCGGCGAGTTGACCACCTGGATCACCAGCCAGGCGCCGCACGTGGTGCGCACGGTGGTATCCATGCTGTCGGGCATTCCCGAATCCAAGGTGCGCATCATTTCGCCCGACATCGGCGGCGGCTTTGGCAACAAGGTGCCGATCTACCCCGGCTACGTGTGCGCCATCGTGGCCTCTATCGTGCTGGGTCGTCCGGTCAAGTGGGTGGAAGACCGCATCGAAAATCTGTCGAGCACCGGCTTTGCCCGCGACTACCACATGACCGGCGAACTCGCCGCCAATGCCGACGGCAAGATTTTGGCCCTGCGCACCCACGTCACCGCCGACCACGGCGCATTTGACGCCTGCGCCGACCCGAGCAAATTCCCGGCCGGCATGTTCCACATCTGCTCCGGCTCGTATGACATCGCCGCCGCACATTGCTCGGTGGACGGGGTCTACACCAACAAGGCGCCCGGTGGCGTGGCCTACCGCTGCTCGTTCCGCGTCACCGAAGCGGTCTATCTGATCGAGCGTATGGTTGATGTGCTGGCGCAAAAGCTGGGCATGGACAAGGCCGAGATTCGCAGCAAGAACTTCATTAAGCGCGAGCAGTTTCCCTATAAATCGGCCTTCGGGTTCGAGTACGACTCGGGCGATTACCAGACCGCGCTCGACCAGGTGCTCGAGGCCGTCGATTACCAGGGCCTGCGCGCCGAGCAGGCGATCAAGCGCGCCGACCCGGATTGCCCCACGCTGATGGGCATTGGCCTGGTCAGCTTCACCGAAGTGGTGGGCGCCGGACCGAGCAAGATCTGCGACATCCTGGGTGTCGGCATGTTTGACTCCTGCGAGATCCGCGTGCACCCCACCGGCAGCGCGATTGCGCGCATGGGTACCATCTCGCAAGGCCAAGCACACCAGACCACCTATGCGCAAATCATCGCCACCGAACTGGGGATTTCGTCTGAGGTGATCCAGGTTGAAGAGGGCGACACCCACACCGCGCCCTACGGCCTGGGCACTTATGGCTCGCGCTCCACCCCGGTGGCCGGTGCGGCCATCGCCATGGCAGCGCGAAAGATCCACGCCAAGGCCAAGACCATCGCTGCGCACCTCATGGAAGTGAGCGAGGCGGATCTGGAATGGGAAATCGACCGCTTCAAGGTCAAGGGCAATGACGCCAAGTTCAAGACCATGACCGAAATCGCCTGGGCGGCCTATCACCAGCCGCCAGCAGGGCTTGAGCCCGGCCTGGAAGCCACCTACTACTACGACCCGCCGAACTTCACCTTCCCCTTTGGCATCTACCTGTGCGTGGTGGACATCGACAAGGCCACGGGCGAGACCAAGATCCGCCGCTTCTACGCGCTGGACGACTGTGGCACCCGCATCAACCCGATGGTCATCGAAGGCCAGATTCACGGTGGCCTGACCGAAGGTTTTGCCGTGGCCATGGGGCAACTGCTGTCGTTTGACAAGCAGGGCAACATTCAGGGCAACTCGCTGATGGATTACTTTTTGCCGACCGCCGTGGAAACGCCGATGTGGGAAACCGACTTCACCGTCACCCCCTCGCCGCACCACCCGATTGGTGCCAAGGGCGTGGCCGAGTCGCCCCACGTGGGCAGTATCCCCACCTTCACCAGTGCCATGGTGGATGCGTTTGCGCACCTGGGCGTGACGCACTTCAACATGCCCCACACGTCGTACCGCGTGTGGCAGCAGCTCAAGGCTTCCGGCATCGTCAGTTAGGTTTTTTCTTCGTCCGGGGCGGAGGCACTGCGGTGCCTCCGCCCCCTTGCATTTTTAAAGGGTTGATATGGAAGTTGTTCTCGACAAGACCTACCCGGTTGCCTCCGGTGTGGACGCGGCCTGGCTGGTGCTGGCCAATATGCACGAGCTGGCCACCTGCATGCCCGGTGCGCAGATTACCGAGGACATTGACGCCACGCACTTCAAGGGCGCGGTCAAGGTCAAGGTCGGACCGGCCGTGGCAGCCTTTGCCGGCACCATCGAAATTTTGACGCTGGATGCCAGCACTCGCACGCTCAAGATGATGGGCAAGGGCGCCGACAAGGGCGGCTCCTCGGCCTCCATGGAACTCACGGCCAACCTGATTGAAGCCGAAGGCGGCATGAGCACGCTGGTGGGCCATGCCGAAGTCATCGTCAACGGCAAGTTCGCCCAGTTTGGCGGACGCATGATGACCTCGGTGTCCGACATGATTCTGTTGCAGTTCGCCGACGTGTTCTCGCAAAAAGCCGCCGTGCAACAGGCGGCCATGGCGCCCGCTGAGGCAGTTCCGGTGGCCTCCAATGCGGCTTCTGGTGACACCCATTCAGCCGACGGTGTCAGCGCCGCAGCTGCACCCGCTATGGCCGCTACAGCCAAGCCAGCCCCGGTGGCGCCCATCGTGGCCAAAGAGTTCAACGCGCTGGCCTTTGCCTGGCAGATGGTCAAGAACTTCTTTTCCGGCCTATTCGGTCGTAAAGCCTAAGCCAGGAGACCGCCATGGCTGAACCGCAAGCCCAGGGACTGTCTGGCAGCACACTGCATAGCCCTGAAGGTCTGCGCGAGCAGCTTTTCAAGGCCGGCTACATCGCCGATGAAGACCTCGCCAGCCTGGTCTGGATGGGGCTGGCGCTGGAGCGCCCGCTGTTGCTTGAAGGCCAGGCCGGTGTTGGCAAAACGGCAATTGCCGCAGCCTGCGCGCGCGCCCTGAACCGTCCGCTGTTGCGCCTGCAATGCTACGAAGGGCTGGATCTGGCGCAGTCCGTTTACGAGTGGAACTACAGCCGCCAGTTGCTGGAAATCAGACTGGCCGAGGCCGGTCAGGGCGACCGCGCTGCATTGCGCGACAACCTGTTCTCCGAAGCCTTCTTATTGGAGCGCCCGCTGTTGCAGGCGATACGCTGTGCCGAACCTTGTGTGCTTCTGATCGACGAGATCGACCGTGCCGACGAGGCCTTCGAGGCCTTCCTGCTGGAGATGCTGTCCGAGTACCAGGTCACCGTGCCCGAGATCGGCACACTCAAGGCTTTGAGCAAGCCGCTGGTGGTGCTCACCAGCAATGGCACGCGGGATTTGTCGGATGCCCTGCGCCGCCGCTGCCTGTTCCATTACGTGGACTTCCCGACGCTGGCGCGCGAGACGCAAATTGTGCGCACCCTGGTGCCCGAGGCTGCCGGTCGACTGGTCGAGGAGGCCGTCGCCTTTGTGCAGCGCCTGCGCAAGCAGGACCTGGAAAAAACGCCGGGCGTCGCCGAAACGCTGGACTGGGTGCGCGTGCTGTTCAAGCTCGGGCACAGCGGCCTGCCGGTGGATCCGCAGTTGCTGGTGCCTTCGCTGGCAGCCCTGCTCAAGACCCGCACCGACCGCTGGCTGGTGACCTCCGACACCGTGGCCAAGCTGCTCGACGGACCACGCATCGCGCAGGACGTGGGCGTGGCCGGGGCCATGAAATAAGGCGGCACCATGGTGGCCACACTGGAGCAAAGCAGCGTCCCGGCGGCTACCGACCCGCGCCAGCAGCTGGGTGAATTTGCCCATTACCTGCGCGGCCATGGCTTTGCGCTAGGCTATGCCGAGGTCGAGCTGATGGCGCGCGCCGCCGCCGCCCTGCCCGTGCCGCAATGGCCGCGTCTGGAAGCCCTGTGGCGTGGCATTGCCTCCGGCAGCCAGACGCAGTGGACGCGCTACACCGCGCTGCACCAGGCGTTCTGGTTCCCGCACAAGGTGCGCGGCAGCACGCGCAGTTCCGGCCTGACGCAAAAATCGCGCACGCTGCCCGAGCTGGTGCAGCAAATGCACAAAGACATGGCCGACACGCCGCCGGGTGCCGCTAAACCCACGCTGGGTGTGGCCGACCAGGCCGGTGCCGGCAACCCGGATGCTGCGGATGCCTCGCCCAAAGCCCAGGGCGGCGCCAGCCGCTTGGGCCCGCAAGACACGCGCGATTTCGCCGACTGGCTGCCCGGCGACATGGACCGCTTCGAGCCACTGGTGGAGGCATTCAAACGTCGCCTGCGCGCCAAGCTGATGCGCCGCGTGCAGGACCACCCGCAGCGCGGTGCCATCCATCTGCGCCGCTCGCTGCGCCAGGCGCTTTCCACCGGTGGCGAACTGGTGCAACTGCACCACGTGCGACGCAAGCGCCGCCTGCCCCGGGTCTCGGTGCTGGTGGATGTGAGTCGCTCCATGGAAACCCATGCCCAGTTCTTTCTACGCCTGGGTCGCGCGCTGGTCGAGGTGATGGACGCACGCGCCTTTGTATTTCACACCCGGCTGGCCGAAGTCACGCCGCTGATGCGCAAGCGCAGCAAGCGCATCCAGGAAAAGGTCAACGCGGTCAGTTTCGGCTTTGGCGGCGGCACGCGCATCGCGCATTGCCTGGGTCAGGCACTGGATGTGCACTTGGGCCGCGCGCTGAGAAGCGGCGATATCTTCATGGTGCTGAGCGATGGTTACGACACCGACGCACCAGAAGATCTGAGCGCGGTGCTCGCGCGCATCAAGGCACGCGGCGCACGCATCTGCTGGTTGCACCCCACCGTGGAGCGACCACAATCCGAGGCCATACGCTTGGCCGCACAGCATGTGACGCACTTCATGCCGGTGCACAACCTGGCCAGTCTGTCACGCCTGCCCGACTTGTTGGCGTAAAGCCGCAGCAAAACTATTTTTGGAGAACGTTTATGGGATGTCAGTTCAAACAAGGTGGCGGGTTGTACACCCGCCTGCGCGTCGGTGCCGTGCTGCTGGCCGCAGGCGAAGGTCAGCGCATGGGCGGCGTGGCCAAGTCGCTCATCCGCCTACAAGGCGTGCCGCTGATCAACCGGCAACTCGTGGCCCTGAGCGGTGCCGGTATTGATGAAGTGGTGGTGGTCACCGGCCATGCGCGCGATGCGGTGGAGGCGGCTGTGGCGGGTTTCCCGGTCACACTGGCACATAACGAACATTACAAGGAGGGCCAGCAGCGTTCGGTGCGCGTCGGGCTGGACAAGCTGGGTGCCAATTGCGATGCCGTGCTGGTGCTGCTGGCAGACCAGCCACTGATCGGCGCAGCCGACCTCACCGAGCTGATCGCAGCCTTTAAAAAGCGCGGCCAGGGTCATGTGCTGGTGCCCATGGTGGACGGGCAGCGCGGCAACCCGATCGTGCTGGACGATGTGGCACGCGCACAGATTCTCGCCAGCGGCACCAACCTGGGCTGCCGCAACCTGATAGCGCGCAACCCCGAACTGGTGTGCGTGCATGACACCGCCAACACCCGTTTTGTCACTGACCTGGACACCCCCGAGGATCTGGCTCGCTTGGCCGAGCGCACTGGTTGGCGACTCGAATTGCCGCAGGCCGAAACTGCGACATGAATGATGCGCCCCCCGCCATGACAGGCGCCACCACGGGCATGTTGCAAGCGCATTGGCCGGTACCCATGGCCACGCACCGCTTTGCGCAGGCGGCAGAGGTTAACGCCGTGCTGGCCCGTGTCTTCACGGTGATGCGCGCAACCGACCCGGACTACCAGCCCGGCAGCAGCTTTTACGCCAGCAGCGACGACCTGCTGGGGCGCGTGGATCTGCCGGAGTTTGCCGCACTGATCCAGTTCATCGCGCAGGCCCTGCAACACACCGTCAAACAGGCCAATGCCGGTGTCTGGCCGCAGGGTCGGCGCGGCCTGCAACTGGAACTCTCCGGGGTCTGGTTTCAAATCCAGAATGGCGCCGCGTTTCACGACATCCATACCCATGGCAATTGCTCCTGGTCAGGCGTGTACTACGTGCAGATTGACCCGCAGGAAGAGCGCGAAAAGAATTCGGAACTGGGCGCACTTAACGGCGCCACTCGCTTTTACAGCCCGATGTTTCCGCTGTTGGGTGGCGCCTATATGGACATGGGCAACGCCTATCTGCAAAAGGCCACGCTCGACGTGACGCCGCGCGAGGGCGAATTGCTGCTGTTCCCGGCCTTTCTGCCTCACAAGGCCATGCCTTACAGCGGCGCGAAGGACCGCATTGTGGTGTCCTTCAACGCGCAAATCAATGCCGCGGAAGGCAACCAAGTCTTCGGCTATTCAGCGGTGTAACTTTTAAAATCAGGCGCAGTTGGCAAGATAATTGCCGCTATTGCGAGTAACTAAACTGACGTTATGTATGTTTTAGCATGCTGGCTTGATCGAATCAGCTGAAATACTGGGAACTGCTGCTCAATCAAGTAAAAAGCTGCAGCACAGGAGTAGTGATCTGCTGATGACGGCCGTCTCTCCAAATAAGACTGCAAAGGAAAATGGTTGAGCGCAATGTCTCCAATACGGCAACTCTCCACACTGTCTGGATTTGGTCGGTCGGCTCGAGAACCCTCTGCCTGCAATGACCGCTGACGAGAAAACCACGGTTGCGAAAATGGGAAATCCTCAATCACCGACGAATGACCGCTCCCACGAATCCAGGGGTTGGATATAGACGGTGTTGCGACGAATAATTGCTGATCAGTCTGCGCCTACAATCTTGAGAAATTGGGTTCAGTGGAAGGCAGCTAAGCGGCACAGGAGCGTCCAAGGGCTTGCACTGATTTCTCAAAGCGCATGGCTGGTTTCGAGATTTTGGCCAGGCGGACGTCAGCTTTCGAGCGGATGGACTAAACCGCTGTCGCGGTAGTCTCCGAGCCAGCGTGTGTGGTGAGCGCCTGCGTGGTTGATGACTATGTTGTGTATTGAGGCAATTGGCCTCGTCCACAACAGGAGTACCGCCATGCAATCATCGATTTCAACCGTCTCCCCACTGCGCCAACGCATGGTGGAGGACATGCGAATGCGTACGCTCGCACCCAAGACCCAAACGGCCTAC
>CANFNO010000121.1 GCA_947447845.1 Burkholderiales bacterium
AGAAGCCACCTGTTTCAAACAGGCTGGAGGCCACCGGGCCCTTTCTGAACAGCAGGTACTGAATGCCTGCCCAGGCCGCTTGGTGGAGCTTGTTGTATTTGTCGTAAGTATGGTCGCCGGTGCATTCAGCGATGACAAACAAATCGAGGTGATCCTGCAGATTGGAGCCGACGCCCGGCGAATCATGAATCACCGGGATGCCGACAGACTTCAGGTGATCCGCCGGGCCAATGCCGGATTGCATCAGGAGCTTGGGTGAACCCATGGCGCCCGAAGACATAACCACTTCACGCTCGGCACGTAAAACCGATGTTGCCCGGCTATTGCCTTGCACCACTTCCACGCCCACGACGCGTTTGCCTTCGACAATGACGCGGGTCGCCATGGTGTGCAACATCACCGACAGATTGGCCCGATTGCGAATCGGCCGGAGGTAAGCGATCGATGTGGAAGAACGCTTGGCATTCAATTGCGTTAACTGGTAGTAGCCCAGGCCACCCTGCGTCTCGCCATTGAAGTCCGGATTGAAGGGGATTCCCAACTCTTGCCCGGCTTGGAAATAGGCCTCGCAAATCGGCAACGGGCTGATGGGGTTGGAGACACCCATCAGACCTTGATAGCCGTGGTATCGATTGGCATAGCGCTGGTTGTATTCAGTCTTCTTGAAGTAGGGCAACACATCTTCATAGCCCCAGCCCGTGGCGCCATCTTCACTGACCCATTCATCGTAATCAGCCGGCACGCCACGGGTGTACAACTGCGCGTTGATGGAAGATCCGCCACCAATGACCTTGGCCTGAGTGAACCGGAGCACGCGGCCCTTGAGGTGCTTTTGCGGAACGGTATACCAGCCCCAGGAGCCGATGCCCTTGGTCATCTTGGCAAAGCCCGCCGGCCAATGAAAGAAGGGATGGCTGTCATTCCCACCCGCTTCAAGCAGAAGCACCCGCACCTTGGGGTCTTCACTCAAACGGTGCGCCAAAATGCATCCGGCAGAACCTCCGCCCGTGATGATGTAGTCAAAATTATTGCTTGTCATTGGATAACCTTTTCACGAATGTAAGCCCCCACCCGAAGACCCTGAGCCGCCACCGTCAACGCGGGATTGACGGCTGCCGAAGAAGGAAAGAAGCCGGAGTCCATCACGAACAGGTTGTCGTGGTCCCAGGCCTTGCAATAAGTATCCAGTGCGGAGGTGGCGGGATCATTGCCAAAACGGACCGTGCCGCATTGATGGGACACCACGTCGGTGCCAAAGGGCGCGGACAGCACAATCGGATATCCCGTGCCACGCAGAATAGTCTTGCACTTGGCAACCCAGCGGTAGTGCGTCTGCATGTTGGTGCGATGCCAATGCAGATTGATGGCGCCATCGGGTCGGATGGTGACCCGGCTTTCCGGGTGAGGCAAATCTTCACTCTGTGCGTACCAGTCGACACTGTGCGTCGCCAGTGCTGATCGAACAAACTTGGGCACGCCACTTAATGCGCCACGCAGCATGGGTTCTTTGATTTTCCCCAGCAGTTGCAGACTACCCAAAGGCGTGTCACCCGCACCTTCGCCGAAGTAATAGTCATGCACAGCCAGCGTCTTCGGGAAATTCGTGTTGTTGACTTTGAACGGATGCACAGCCATCAGTGCACTGGTGTTGTGGGTCATGTAGTTGCGCCCCACCACATCGGAACTGTTGGCAAGTCCGCGCGGGTTACGCGCATTCGCGGAGCGCAACAACAGCGCGGCTGAATTGATGGCACCGGCGCTAAGCACAAATGTTCCGGCAGTGATGCGCTGGCGAACGCCATTGACGTTTACGACTGCTGCAGTCACGGTGCGGCCGGTATCGTCTGTTTCAAGCTTTTCAACCAGTGCGTTAGTCATGAGCTCGATGTTGCTGCTGCGGCGAGCGGGCTCTATGAGCTTCATCTCCGCGTCTCCCTTGGCGTTTATCTTGCAAGGAAACGCATCGCAATTGGTGCAACGCTGACAGCTGCCCTGTGGGCCGAAGTCCACCGCGCTGGGCATCGGAAAAGGTTTCAGGCCCTGTGATTTCAGCTTTGCCGCGATGGCATCGATCACCGGCTCATGCGGAATCGGGCGGTGCGAATATTCAGTCGTCCGGGGTGGATCGCTTGGGTCTAATCCACCCTCACCGCGAACACCGAACAGTTGCTCAGCCTTCCCATACCAACTCTCCAGTTCCTGATAGCGAATGGGCCATGCAGGGGACACACCTTCCGGGTGCGCCAGCGCTTCAAAATCGCGTTCGCGAAACCGAAACATAGCCGTGCCGTAGAACTTGGTATTGCCACCGACGAAGTAAAACATTCCGGGTTGGAAAGCGCGGCCATCGGCGTACCAGGTTTCTTGTGCGTGGTAGCGACGCTCGCAGAACACCGCTACCGGGTCCCAGTTTTGCGCTTCGCGCGGCAAGGCCGGACCCCGCTCAAGAATGAGTACCCGCGCTTTAGAGCCCGCAAGTTGAAGGGCAACAGACCCGCCCCCCACTCCAGACCCGATGATGACTACATCGTAAGAATTCATCGCAATACTTTATGAAATCAAAGTTTCTGATTTCACATCAAAGCAAACCAGCTTGGTGATGTCTACCGTGAATTGCAACTCTTTGCCGACACCTAAGACGACATCCGGGCCCAGCGTGGCAGTGAACTCATAGCCGCCAAAATTCAGCAGGGCCAAGGTGTCAGCACCCGTGGGTTCCGTCACTTCAATCACGGCGCTAAAACCGCGCTGTAGATCCTTGTGTTCCAGATGCGAAGTGGGCAGGTTGATGGTCTCGGGGCGAATACCGGCAATCACCTCCTGGCCCGCGTAGCGCTCTAGATAGGCAAACTGCTGCGCCAAGGGCAAAGTGATTTTCTGAGCGCTACCGTTCTGGAACTCCAGGGCCATGACACCACCCTGATCCACCACCTGGGCTTTGGCAAGGTTCATGCGGGGTGAGCCCATAAAGCCCGCCACAAAGGTATTGGCAGGTTGGTTGTACACCTCGTGCGGTGTTCCCAGTTGCTGCACCACTCCACCCTTCATGACGGCAATGCGGGTGGCCAGCGTCATGGCTTCAATCTGGTCGTGTGTCACATACACGATGGTGGACTTCAGACGCTGATGCAGCTTCTTGATTTCGGTGCGCATGTCCAGACGCAACTGAGCGTCCAGGTTGGAGAGTGGCTCGTCAAACAGGTACAGCTTGGGTTCACGCGCCAGGGCACGCCCGATGGCAACGCGTTGGCGTTGTCCACCGGAAAGCTGGCGCGGCTTGCGATCCAGCAGATGCTCAATTTGCAGTAGCTTGGCAACGCTCTGCACGCGCTCAGCGCGCACCGACTTGTCTACCTTGCGCATTTCCAGCGGGAACTGAATGTTCTGGGCGACGGTCATGTTGGGGTACAGCGCATACGACTGAAAAACCATGGAGATGTCACGCGCAGCCGGGGCCACTTGCGTGATGTCACTGCCATCAAGTTTGAGCAATCCGCCGGTGGGCTCTTCCAGTCCGGCAATGATGTTCATCAGGGTGCTCTTGCCGCAGCCGCTGGGGCCGACCAGCACAAGGAACTCGCCGTCCTTCAAAGAAATGGAGACGTCATGAAGAATTTTCACCGGGCCGAAGCTTTTTTGAATACTGACCAGATCGAGCGAAGCCATTGTTTACCCTTTGACTGAACCGGCCATCAAGCCGCGAACAAAATATTTGCCGGAAACCAGATACACCACCAACGTGGGAATGGCCGCGATGAAAGCACCTGCAAAGTGAACGTTGTATTCCTTCACGCCGGTGGAACTGCTCACCAGGTTGTTGAGTGCGACGGTGAGCGGGAAGGAGGTGTAGTCACTAAAGGACGCACCGAACAGGAATTCATTCCAGATGTTGGTGAACTGCCAGATGACCGTCACCACAATGATGGGTGCACTGTTGGGCAACAGGATCCGGTTGAGCACACCGAAAAAGCTGGCGCCGTCCATGCGGGCGGAGCGGATCAACTCATTGGGGAAAGCGGCGTAGTAGTTGCGAAAGAAGAGCGTGGTAAAGCCGATGCCGTAGACCACGTTGACAAAGATCAGACCCTTCACCGTACCGGCCAGCCCCAGCATGCCCAGCGTCTTGGCCATGGGGATGAGCACGATTTGAAACGGAATGAACACCGAAAAAAGCATGGCGGCAAACAGCGCTTCAGAAAACTTAAACTTGAACTGCGTGAGGATGTAGCCGTTCAGCGCGCCGATGAGTGTGGAGATGACGACGGCCGGTATCACCAGCAAAAAAGAATTGATGAAGTAGGGCTTGAGGCCCGTGGCTTGCACGCCGATTTGCGCCTTGCTCCAGGCTTGCAGCCAGGGCTCGATCGTCCACGCCACCGGCAGCGCCATGAGGTCACCACTGCGGATTTCGTCCAGCGGTTTGAGCGAGTTCACCACCATCACATACACCGGCATGATGAAGGCAAAGGCCGTAATGATCAGGATCAGGTAGAGCGCCACGCGCGCGACCTGGGACAGAGGTGTCTTATCCATTGTTGACCTTTCGGAGCTCGCTGTAGAGATACGGCAGAACCACCACGGCAATGCCCAGCAGCATGAGCACGGAGCTGGCGGCACCGACGGCCATTTCGTTGCGGGTGAATGTGTACTGATACATGAACACAGAGGGCAACCAGGTCGAGCGCCCAGGGCCACCATTGGTCAGCGCAATCACCAGGTCATAGGACTTGATGGCCATGTGCGCCAGGATCACAAAGGCAGAGATAAAAACGGGGCCAAGTTGCGGAATGATGATGCGGTGGTAGATCTGCCAGGCCTGAGCGCCGTCCAGGCGCGCGGCATTGATTTGCTCGCTGTCCACGCCACGCAGCCCGGCCAGAAACATGGCCATAACGAAGCCGGTGGTCTGCCACACGGCGGCGATGACGACGCAGTAAATGGCCATATCAGAGTCTTTGATCCAGCCAAACGAAAAATTGGCAAAACCCAAAGTGTGCAAGGTGTGCTCCAGGCCCACGCCCGGGTCGAGCAACCATTTCCAGGCAGTTCCCGTCACGATGAATGACAGCGCCATCGGGTATAGAAAAATGGAACGAAAGCCGCTTTCGGCGCGTACTTTTTGATCAATCAGAATGGCCAGGGACAGTCCCAACGCCATGGCAATCAGGATGTACAGACTGGCAAATATCCAAAGATTCCCCAAAGCTACGCTCCAGTTTTCCAGACCGAAAAGCCGGGTGTAGGCAGCGGTGCCATTCCACTCCAAAGTGGGCAAGATGGTCGATGGCGTGAACGACAGATACACCGTGAACATGATGTAGCCATAGACACACACCAGAACCAGCAATGCGCTGGGTGTGATCAGCAGCTTGGGTAGCCAGCCAGCTTTCATTTGCAAATCTCCGTTCTGAATTGGGGCGGGCGACGGATGAGGCCGCAGCCTCACCCGTGCACCCGGCGAGCGTGCGGCTTAGCTCTTGGCTGCAGACGCCATTTCAGCAGCTGCTTTCTTGGAGTCAATTTGGCCGTTGAATTGGCGCGTGATCACGTCGTAAAACGCATTCTTGATGGATGCGGGAACCGCGTGGCCGTGTGCCATGGAGCCCACAAGCTGGTTGCTCTTGTTGGCTTCGGCCAGGTCCTTGATGGCCTTCTTGCCGCAATCGTCAAACGCAGTGTCAGGCACATCGGTGCGCGCTGGTGCCGAGCCCTTGACCACGTTGAAAGCAGACTGGAATCCTGGCTCAAGAATGGCGCTTGCAAGCTTGCTCTGTGCGGCCACCTTGTCGGCACCCACTTTGAACAGCGCGAACTGGTCCGCATTGAACGACACAATGCCTTGTGTACCCGGCGTACGGAAGCAGGCGAAGTCTTTCATAGCCACTTTCTTGGCGCCTACAAACTCGCCCTTGGCCCAGTCACCCATGATCTGGAAACCGGCCTTGCCGCTGATCACCATGCCGCTGGCAACGTTCCAGTCGCGACCCGAGAAGTCCTTGTCCACATATTTGTGCAACTGTGTCATGCGGTCAAAGGACTTGACCATGGTGTCGGAGTTCAACGCTTTAGCATCAAGATCGATGAACGCCTTTTTGTAGAAGTCCAGACCACCGGTGGCCAACACCACGCCATCGAACACAGTAGCTTCCTGCCACGGCTGGCCACCGTGTGCCAGGCCGATGAAACCGGCTTTCTGTACTTTCTCCAGAGCAGCAATGAATTCATCCCAGGACTTGGGGTTTTCCTTCACACCGGCCTTGGTCAGCACTTCCTTGTTCGCCCACACCCAGTTGGTGGAGTGCACATTCACAGGTGCGGCCACCCACTTGCCGTTGAACTTGGAGAAGCGTTGCAGTGCTTGCGGAACAGTCTTGTCCCAGCCTTCTTTAGCGGCGATGGCGTTCAAGTCAGACAGCACACCTTGCTTGGCCCAATCCTGAATATCAAAGCCCAGCATCTGCACAGCAGTGGGCGGGTTGCCTGCGGTCACACGGGCACGCACGGCGGTCATGGCCTGCTCGCCGCCGCCACCGGCGACGGGCATATCGTTCCATTTAACGCCTTGCTTTTCCAGGTTGCCTTTGAGCACACCCAAGGCAGCGGCCTCACCACCCGATGTCCACCAGTGCAGCACTTCGACCGATTCCTCCGCCATCACAGGAGCAGCAAAAGCGGCTGCGATCAATAGTCCCAATACTTTCTTTTCCATCAAATATCTCCTATCAGTTTTGAAATGTGTGACGTCACTTAAGCGCACGCCTCTATGCCACTCAGTGGCGTTTACCAACCGGGCCAGCGCTAACCCGGTTGAATTCGTTGCATCAACGCGGCAAGTACCAGTCGGTCCGTGCGCCTAGATGCATTTGTAGGGTTTTGGTTTCGGTGTAGTCCTCCGTCGCGAAGCGACCGAGCTCACGACCGATGCCGCTTTCGCGGTAGCCGCCGAATGGCAGTTCGGCATGCCCTTCCAGGAAGGTATTGACCCAGATGGTCCCGGCCCGAATTCGGCGCGCGGCTGTCAGGCAGGTTGTGAAATCCTGGCTCCACACGGCTGCAGAGAGGCCATACAGGGTACCGTTGGCAAGTGCCACGGCTTCATCCAGATCTTTGAACGTCAGCATGGCCAAAACCGGACCAAATACTTCCTCACGGGCGATTGCCATATCGGGCTTGACCCCGGTTATCACCGTGGGTTCGATGTACATGCCAGCGCCTGCAATTTGCGAACCACCCAATGCCACGGTTGCACCCGCATCCTTTGCAGCGCCGATATGGCTCAAGATCGTGCGCAGCTGTTTTTCCGTGGTGATGGCGCCCACCTGCATACCCGCAACAAGGGGGTCACCCACCCGGACATGGCGTGACCGCTCCACTACGGCCGCAGCGAACCTTTCGGCAATCGAGTCTTGCACCAGAATGCGGCTGCCGCTGTTGCAGCACTGCCCGGCATTGAAGTAGATGCCATATACCGCCGCATC
>CANFNO010000122.1 GCA_947447845.1 Burkholderiales bacterium
CGCCAGATGCCTTTTTCCAATGCGTTCCAACGTGCGCCCGGAATTGCGGAGGCGGTGGAATGGGCCAAGGCACTGATTGCGCTCGACACGCTGGTGCTGGACCCTGAGGTGCTCACCGACACGGCGGGCATCATGTTCAAGCAGCGCGACGATATTGCCGCCCTGAATTTTGAAATGGCGCAGTCCCTGTTGGCGCCCCAAGCCCCATGAACCTGGGCGACGCACGCACCGGCAAATTTGCGCTCAACATGGCGGCCTTCGGACGCACCTTGCGCCACGCGGGCGTGCAGGTGGACAGCGCCCGCATCGCCTTGTCGACACAGGCGGCGCTGTGGGTCGGACTCTCCAACAAAAGCGATTTGAGTGCGGCATTGGAGTCGGTGCTGGTCAGCCGTGAACAAGACCGCGTGGTGTTTCGCGAGTTGTTTGACATCTACTTCCGAGACCCGCAAATGGCCCACAAGTTACTGGCGCAAATGTTGCCCAGTGCCGAGGGCAAGGCCGAGCCCAGCAAACGCCGACCCCGTGTGCGTGAGGCCCTTTCGCCACGAAAAATGACGCCCCAACAGGCGCAACCCGGCCAGGAAGAACAGAAGGTCGATTTCGACGCCGCCATGACTGCCAGTGTGCTGCAGCGATTGCGCCATGCAGATTTCAACCAACTATCGGCCAAGGAATATCGACTGGTAGAAGGACTGGCGCGCGCCGTTCCGCTGCCGCTGCCCGAGTTTGAAGGGCGACGAACCATCGTGGGAAACCGTGGCGCAAACCTCCATTGGTCGGGTGTCATGCGCCAGGCTGTGCGCTATGGCGGCGAGCCCATGCACCTGCCACGCAAACAGCGCCGTACAGAGTTGTCGCCCTTGATGTTGTTGGTCGATGTGTCGGGCTCCATGGAGCGCTATTCGCGCCTGCTACTTGCCTTCATGCATGCCGCAACACGGCGACACCCGCGCCGTGACGTGTTTGCCTTTGGCACCGAGCTCACCGACCTGACCCGGCATTTCAGAGTGGCCGATACCGACCAGATGCTGGTCGAAGCTGGAGCCGCCATCCAGGATTTTGCTGGCGGAACACAGTTTGGCGAAGCACTGGCCCAACTGCGGCATGAGCATGCACGTCGTTTCGTCGGTGGCCGCACCGTCGTGCTGGTCGTCAGTGACGGCCTGGACACGGGCGACCCTGCCGCGCTGGGCGAAGAACTCGCGTGGCTCAAGCGCCACTGCAAACGCCTGGTCTGGCTCAACCCCTTGCTACGCTTTGACGGCTACGCGCCGATAGCGCGGGGTGCAGAGCAATTGCACCGGCATGCAGACGCCATGCTCGCGGTGCACAACTTGAGTCGGCTGGAGGACCTGGCAGCCAGCCTGTCCACACTGATGAAACGCAAATAGTGCAAATTTTTTTTGAAATGACAGACCCGGAGTAAGCCACCATGGAAATGCAAGGAACCCGCCAACTCGCCATTACCCAGCAACAGGCGTGGGATGCGCTGAACGACCCCGAGGTGCTCAAGCTGTGCATCCCGGGCTGCGACAAGATTGAAGCCACTGCGGAAAACCAATACAGCATGGCTGTATCCCTCAAGATCGGCCCGTTGGCGGCCAAATTTACCGGCAAGATTTCGCTCTCGGATATCAACCCGCCGAACAGCTACACCATCACCTTTGAAGGGCAGGGCGGCCCCGCCGGATTTGGCAAGGGAAACGCCAAGGTACAACTCGCGCCCAATGCCGACGGTCTGGAATTGGCTTACGCGGTACACGCCACGGTGGGTGGAAAAATTGCACAAGTCGGGCAGCGTTTGATTGACGGCGTGGCCAAGTCGATGGCCGAGGATTTCTTTAAGCGTTTTGACAACGAGATGCAAAGTCGCCACCCCGAGGCTTATGCTGAGAAAGCTGCTGCGGGTGCGGTTGCGCCCCAAGACAAGTCGACCAAAATTCCATCCTGGATGTGGCTTGCAGCAGGCGCTGCGCTCGTTGCGGTCTATCTGGCCCTGCGTTGAATTTGTGCTTTGAAACTTGGACGGAGGAATGCCCATGGAAAATCTGGACGTCTTGGTTTTACGAACGTTAATGAGCTGGCGTGCCCAATCGCGGCGCGCCTTGCTGGCAACCGTTGTCCGCACCTGGGGTTCTTCGCCGCGCCCCATCGGCTCCATCATGGCCTTGTGCGAAGACGGCTCGGTGGTCGGCTCGGTCTCGGGTGGATGCATTGAAGACGATCTGATCTATCGCTTCACCCGGGCCTATGCGCAAGCGGCCGGTGCAATGCCGGATGAACCACAGGAATTGCCCCAAGGCAGCCCAAGATTGGTGAAGTACGGAATTACAGCCGATGAAGCGCATCGCTTCGGTCTGCCTTGTGGTGGCACGCTGGAGCTGCTGCTGGAATTTGATCCGGACCTGGCAGCCCTTACGCAGTTGCTGGAGTGGCTGGACCAAGGCAAATTGGTCGAGCGCCAAGTGCATCTGTCCAGCGGTGAAACACAGGTGCGCCTGTGCAGCACGCCGTCGGACCATTCGCTGGACGGCACCCGGCTGATCAACGTCTTCGGTCCCGGGTACCGCTTGCTGATCATCGGCGCTGGTCAGATGAGTGAATACCTGGCCATCATGGCGCGCTTCAGCGGATTCGCCGTTACCGTGTGCGATCCCCGGCAAGAGTACAACGCCAGTTGGGCCGTCCCCGGAACGCAGCTGGTCACTGACATGCCCGACGATGTCGTGCTCGCCTTCAAACCCGACCGCCGGTGCGCGATCGTGGCACTCACCCATGATCCCAAGCTGGACGATTTGGCACTGTTGGAAGCCCTCAAGAGTGATGCCTTTTACATCGGCGCCATCGGCTCACGCCGTAACAACCAGTCAAGGCACAAGCGCCTGATCGAGCACTTTGACGAAACGGCGGAGTCTCTTCGGCGCCTGCGTGGCCCGATCGGTATCTACATCGGCAGCAAGACTCCACCCGAAATCGCGGTCAGTGTTATGGCGGAAATTCTGGCGGTCAAAAACGGTGTGCCGCTGCCCCGGGATATTCAAGTGGGGCCGGCCAAAGACGACTTATCAATGGTTCACAACGATCCTGGAGAGCTGGTGTGCCAGCCTCGGACTGCCGAAAAATAGCAATGAGTTGCTCCTGAAGCGCCTCCTGGAAAAGGCCCCCGCCTTGCTCAGAGACGCGCCTGCAAGCGCATCTGCAGGCCCAACGGCGTCATGGTGAAGGCGAGGTGCTCTACCGGCTCGCTGCCATCGGCAGTGCCCACGCCCAGAATGTCAAAGTCGTTCAACAAAGTGGCGATGGCCATTTTCATTTCCAGCAAAGCCAGATAGCGCCCCGGGCAAATGCGTGGCCCGGCGCCAAAGGGCATGGAGATGCGCTTAGCCGATTGCGCCATGTGGCTTTGGTCGCCGTCTGCCAACCAACGTTCGGGCTTGAATTCCGCCGCCTGCGGGATGTGCACATCGCTCACCGAATCCACGCGCATCATGTTGATGACCACCGTGCCGGGTTGCAACTGAAGGTCTCCAATTGCGACTTCACGCTGAACCTGCAAGGGCAATATCGGCGCCACGGGCTTTAGCCGCATGGTTTCATGGGCGCTGGCTTCGACAAAGTCCAGCCCCGCCAACTGCTCCAAAGTGGGCACAGTGCCCGGTCGGCACACAGAGCGCACTTCATGGGTCGCTTGGCGCAGCGCCTGGGGGTTGTTCCACAGCAGGTGAATCATCCAGGCCAGGGTGTTGGCGGTGGTGTCTTCACCGGCGAGCAGCATGGTGAGCACGTTTCCAGCGACCTGGTTGTCATCCATGCCGCTGTCGGGCTGGTCAGCAGCGGCTAGCATGGCTTCCAGCAGATTGCCGGGTTGCTGATGCAGGTCAGGGTTGGCTGCAATGCGCTCGCGCGCTTGTGCCACAAATTGGTTCACCGCTCGCAGCACTTCGATCAGGCTGGCGTCCAGACGCCGGTTGGCAGCCGAACGCCACCAGCGCCAGGTCGGAAAGGGCGCAAGCACGCGGTTAAATAAGGCTGGGAAAATCTGGTCCAGATGGCGCTGGATCACGTCATGGTCGGACTCCAGCGTGTTGACCTCGGCACCAAAAGCCAGGCCGGCAATGGTGTCTACGGTGTAGCGCATCAGGTCTGACTGCAGATCGATGTTCGCGCCAGTTTCTGCAGCCTGATGCCAGCGTTGACCCAAGCGGCCAGCCACACCCTGCAGCGCCGGGAAATAGCTTTTGACATGTGCAGGGTCAAACCCGGCCATCACCATGCGGCGCTGCTTGCGCCAGACCTCGTTATTGGCGCCAAACACACCCGGGGGCAAGCCCATCTCGGTCCAGATTTCATTCAGCCGGTCGGTGCGGCCAAAGGCATCCGGGCGGTCCCGGAGAATGCCCGCCACCAGCGTGTGGTCGCACACCACCACCACCTTGCGCGGGCCCAGTTGCAGCCGGTACAGGCTGCCGAATTCGCGCGCCCATTGCTCGCACTGCAGGTGCAGGCGTGCGGGCTTAACCTGAAACAGATTTCCAAAAACCGGTATTCCGCGTGGGCCGGGCAGGTCTTGGAAGTGTCTCATGCAAGCGACTGTAGTCCGCCTTGCGCTTCCTGCCAACGCTGCCAGTACTCCACCGCAATGCGGTAGGTGTTCTCCTGCACTTGTACGGTGGTGGAAATGTCGGTGCCGTAGCCGCCGCCCATGGCAAAAACGCAAGGTAATCGACGCTTGAAGCACCAATCGAAAATTCGGCGATCGCGCGCCTGCATGCCATCAAAGCTGATTTTGAGGCGACCCAGCCGGTCTCCTTCGTGCGGGTCGGCGCCAGCCAGATATAAAACCAAGCCGGGTGAGAAGCGACCTTCGAGGTCGAGCAAGGCGTTTTCCAGAGCGGCCAGGTAATCGGCATCGCCACAGCCGTCCGGCAAGGCTATGTCCAAATCACTGTCCTCCTTGCGGAAGGGAAAGTTTTTGTCGCCATGCAACGACAGAGTGAAAACGCTGCTGTCGTTACGAAAAATGCTGGCAGTGCCGTTGCCCTGGTGCACATCCAGATCGATGATGGCCACCTGCAAAGCCGTGTGACGCTGGCCGTGGCGTCGCGCCCATTCGGCTTGCAACACACGTGCGGTGACTGCCATGTCGTTGAATACGCAAAAGCCACCACCTTTGTGGGCATAGGAGTGGTGGGTGCCACCGGCCAGGTTGGCGGCCAATCCTTCGCCGCTGATGGCAACACGCCCGGCGGCCAAGGTGCCACCCACGGAACGCCGAGCCCGCGCCGCCATGGCCAGACTCCAGGGAAAGCCGATTTCACGCAGTATTTTGGCGTCCACCGTGCCATCGGCAATGGCCTGGATATAGGCAGGGTCGTGGGCCAAGGCCAATTCGCCCTCGGTGACTTCCGGCGCTTGCAGCATACGTACCTGGGGCAGGTTCGCCGTGAGCCGATCGCGCAACATTTGGTACTTTTCCATGGGAAAACGGTGACCGGGGGGCAGAGGCAACACAAAGCGGTCGCTGTAAAAGGCTTGCATGCCAGGATTGTGGCGCAGCACCAAAAACGCTGCGTTCACGGGGCAAATGCCCGTGGCGGGCCGGGCGCAAAGCGGCCTTCAAAAAAATGTTCAAATAGGGGGGTCTTTACTTATTTCTCTTGGAACACCAAATGGGCAACAAAATCGTCACCGAAGCTGATCGCAAAGCTACTCCCCGTCCCGCAACCCTGCCTGGTTTTACCCTGCCTACGGGTGGCCGTGGTCAGCGCGTCAGCCTTGAGCGTGGAGTTTCCACCCGCAGCAAGAAGAACCCTGGCAAGCGTCCTAGCAAGGGCGGTTAATTGGGGTAGCTTTCCGGCTCCCAAAAAAATGCCCTCGCAAGAGGGCTTTTTTTATGGCCCTGACGCTCCGTCAAGTCGGAACACGTGGATCGCTTTATTTAACCGTTCCGCCTCATCGTTCAGACTCTGCGCAGACGCCGCGCTTTCTTCAACCAGTGCCGCGTTCTGATGGGTCAGATGATCCAGTTCCACCCAGGCATTACCTCAGGCCAAAAGCCGCAACGCCTCGTCAAAGTTGAAGTCGGAGATCGCCGCTTCGATTTTTTTCGCTTCCGGGAACAAGGCGTGCAGCACCGAGGCGTGGCTTTCCCACAGTTCCAGCGCGCTGGCATCGTCGTCCTGCAAAAGCAGCTTGATCTGGGCCACCAACGACCGCGCGTTTTCACGATCCAGATCCGTCACGTCGGCTGCATGCTCCGGCTCGGTTGCGGGTGGCAGACTCGTTGTCGCCTTGATCTGCACGATCAAACGCTGCAACGCGGCGGCTGTATGGCCCATGGCTTGGTTCCGCTCCGATACCTGCGCCCCCGTGCGCAAAACCGACTCCAACTGCTCGGCGCTGGTTTGCAACTCGCTGGCGCCCAGGTTGCCTGCGACGCCTCGGAGCGTGTGGGCGATACGCTCAGCCGTGGCCAAGTCGGCACCGTCCAGTGCGAGCTGCATGCTTGCCATGGCGTTTTCCTGGCCCGTGACAAACTTGCGCAGCAAGGAGGCATAAAAAGCAGGGTTGTTGTTGGTGCGCACCAAGCCCAGATCCACATCCAGTTCCGGTATGGCTCGCAGCGCCTGAATCAGGCTGTCGGAATCACCATCGACCGCGTTCCGCGGCGGGACAGCGGCTGGCTTCCGGGCACTCATGCCATCACGCACCTTGACCCACGTCAGCAGCACTTTCCAGAGGTCTTCCGGGTCAATCGGTTTGGTCACGAAGCCGTTCATACCGGCCTGCATGCAACGCTCACGGTCGGCCGCCATTGCATTTGCGGTCATGGCGACAATGGGTAAATGCTCGGCGCTAATGGTCTCGCGTATCAGGCGTGACGCGGTAACGCCATCCATGACCGGCATTTGCATGTCCATCAGCACGATGTCATAGGGCAGCCCTTCGCCTGCCCTAGCCTGAACCTGCTGCACAGCAATCTGGCCGTTATCTGCTACGTCCACCACCAAGCCCACGCTTTGCAGCAGTTCACAGGCCACTTGCTGGTTGATCTCATTGTCTTCCGCCAACAGCACACGGGCACCGGCCAATGCTTCGAGTTGGCTTTCCAGCTGGCCGCGGCTTGAGGCCGGGGAAACAATACCGACTTCGGCTTCGGCATAGCCCATGATTTGCATCATGGTGTTAACCAGCAACGAGCCGCTGACAGGTTTGGACAACACATGCTCGATGCCCAGTTTGTAGGCACCCTGGATCAGTTCCTGACGCCGGTGCGCTGTGACCATTAATACAAAAGGCACGCTTTGAATGTGCAAGGCCTGTATTGCTTCCACAGTCTGCAAGCCGTCCAGCCCAGGCATTTGCCAGTCCATCAGCACAAACTGGTACGGTTTTTCGACCCGGTTGGCTTCAACCAGTTTGTCTAGCGCGGCTTGACCGGAGTGGACCTGCTGCGCCATGAAACC
>CANFNO010000123.1 GCA_947447845.1 Burkholderiales bacterium
CGGCAGCAGCAATATAGCCTCAGCATTCGAGGGCGAAAAGCACTTTTCTGCCGCTTGTGCGTAGGGTAGCCATTGATAGGCCGTGTGTTCACGTGGGCTCAAAATTACCGGCGTGCCTTGCGGCACTCGCAGACCGAAAACACGCTCGGTATTGAGCACCGTGCCGGGAGCATAGCGGTGCAGCCAGCGTGGGTAAATGTCGTAAATGTTTTCCAGATTCCAGTCCTGCAAACCGCTATGCAGTGGGGCTCCCTCTGCGCAATCGATGCCGGTCTCCTCCCACACCTCACGGATGGCAGTGGCTGAAAAGGTGTCAGTCAACGCGTCCTTGCTGCCAGTGACCGACTGCCAGAACTCCGTGTCCTGTGTGTCGGCGCGGCGAATCAGCAATACGTCCAGCTCCGAGGTGTAAATCACCACCAGCACGGATTGGGCGATCTTGAAGTTTTTGGTCATAAAAAAGGGCGCTCAAAAAGCGCCCTTTCATTGTGCACCACAGGAGGACAAACCTCCGTGCGCCACCTTACGCCGGTTTGGTCGCCAGATCGGTATTACGCAAGCGGATATGCAGTTCGCGCAATTGCTTCTCGTCAACCAGGCTGGGAGCCTGAGTCAGCAGACACTGGGCACGCTGGGTCTTGGGGAAGGCGATCACGTCGCGGATCGACTCGGCGCCGGTCATCATGGTGACGATACGGTCCAAACCAAAGGCCAGGCCACCGTGCGGTGGCGCGCCATATTGCAGGGCGTCCAGCAGGAAGCCAAACTTGATCTGAGCTTCTTCAGGTGTGATCTTCAGTGCGTCAAACACCTTCTTCTGCACATCGGCACGGTGAATACGAACCGAGCCGCCACCCATTTCCCAGCCGTTCAGGACCATGTCATAGCCCTGAGAAATGCATTTCTCCGGGGCTGTGACCATCCAGTCTTCGTGGCCTTCCTTGGGCGCAGTGAACGGGTGGTGCACGGCGGTGTAGCGGGCGTTTTCCTCGTCGTATTCAAACATCGGGAAGTCGACCACCCACATCGGACGCCAGGCAGCAGTAAACAGGCCGTTCTTCTTGCCAAACTCGCTATGGCCGATCTTGATGCGCAGGGCACCGATGGCGTCGTTGACGATTTTCTCTTTGTCAGCACCGAAGAAGATCAAGTCGCCGTTTTGTGCGCCGCTGCGCGACAGCACTTCGGCCAACGCTTTGTCGTGCAAGTTTTTGACGATGGGGCTTTGCAGGCCATCACGGCCTTTGGTGATGTCGTTGACACGGATGTAGGCCAGACCCTTGGCGCCGTAGATCTTGACGAACTCGGTGTAGGCGTCGATCTCGCCACGACTGATGCCGCCGCCTTCTTTGGAGCCGCCCGGGACGCGCAGGGCCACAACACGGCCACCCTTCATGGTGGCGGCACCGGAGAAGACCTTGAAGTCCACATCCGCCATCACATCAGTGACTTCGGAGAATTCAAGGTTCACGCGCAGATCGGGCTTGTCGGAGCCATACAGGCGCATGGCGTCCTGGTACGTCATGACCGGGAACTCGCCCAGATCAACTCCAATGGTGTTCTTGAACACCGTGACGATCATGCCCTGGAACATTTCGCGGATGTCTTCTTCGCTGAGGAAGGAGGTCTCGATATCGATCTGGGTGAATTCGGGCTGGCGGTCAGCGCGCAAGTCTTCATCACGGAAACACTTGGTGATTTGGTAGTAGCGGTCAAAGCCAGCCACCATCAGCAACTGTTTGAACAATTGTGGGGATTGCGGCAGGGCAAAGAAATGGCCGTCATGCACGCGGCTGGGCACCAGGTAGTCGCGCGCGCCTTCGGGCGTGCTCTTGGTCAGCATCGGGGTTTCGATGTCGACAAAACCATTGGCATCCAGGAATTTGCGCACTTCCATAGCCACGCGGTAGCGCAGCATCAGGTTGTTTTGCATGTACGGGCGACGCAGGTCCAGCACGCGGTGGGTCAGTCGGGTGGTTTCCGACAGGTTGTCATCGTCCAGTTGGAACGGCGGCGTGACGGACGGGTTGAGCACGGTGAACTCGTGGCAAAGGACTTCAATCTTGCCGCTCTTGAGATTTTCATTGACCGTGCCTTCGGGGCGTGCGCGCACAACACCCTTGATTTGCACGCAAAACTCATTGCGCACGTTTTCAGCCACCTTGAACATCTCGGCGCGATCCGGATCGCAGACGACCTGCACATAACCTTCGCGGTCGCGCAGATCAACAAAGATGACGCCGCCATGGTCGCGACGGCGGTTCACCCAACCGCACAGGGTAACGGTTTGGCCCAACAGGGCATCGGTCACAAGACCGCAATAGTGGGAGCGCATGGCCATAGCTTGCTTTCTAAACACTGCACTGTTGGCAGCTGGTTTGACAAAGGGTTATTTCGGAAGAGTGGTTGGCTGTTTCGGAGCATGCAGGTGCTCGACGGGCACGACCGAGCCCATGGAAATCACGTAAGTCAGGGCTTCATCCACGCTCATCTCCAGCTCAATCACTTCAGAGCGGGGAAGCATCAAAAAGAAACCGCTGGTTGGGTTGGGCGTAGTGGGCACATACACGCTCACCATATCCGCACCCAGGTGCGTTTGCACCTCGCCGCCGGGCACCCCGGTCTGAAAAGCAATGGTCCAACTGCCGGCTCGCGGGTACTGCACCAGCATGGCGGTGCGAAAGGCATTGCCGTTGCTGGAAAACAGTGTGTCAGAAACCTTCTTGACGCTGTTGTAAATGGATCTGACGATAGGGATGTTGGTGAATAAGCGATCCCACTGGCGCAACCACCAACGTCCGGCCACATTGGCCACCAGAGCTCCGGTAAGTAGCAAAGCGACGGCCACCAACAGAACGCCCAGACCGGGAATATGGTGCAGCCGCTCGATCAGTGGCTCCATATTGGCCGGAACAACCGCAGCCACCATGGAAAGCAGAGCAAAGAAAACCGCGTCCAGCGTACCCACCAGCCAGAGCAACACCCACAGGGTGATGGCCAAAGGCAGCCAGACCATGAGACCGGCGAGCAGGTATTTTTTAAAGGGCACGATTGCTCCGATACATCTGGGTGGTCAGGCTGCTGCAGCCGGTTTAGCAGCTGGTGCGGCAGCCGGAGTTGCTGCCTCCGGCTTGGCGGTGCTAGCAGGCGCATCACCAGATGCGGCGGCTGCAGGCGCTGCATCCCCCGATGCCGGGGCTACGGCAGTTGCGGGGGCGGCACCTGAGCCTTTGAAGTCTGTGGCGTACCAGCCCGTGCCTTTAAGCTGAAAACCTGCGGCCGTCAGCTGCTTTTTAAAGGTCGACTGGGCACAAGCCGGGCAGTCGGTGAGCACGGGATCGGAGATTTTTTGCAGAACGTCCTTGGCAAACCCGCAGGACTCGCACTTGTAAGCGTATATGGGCATGGATTGAGGCTCTGACCGGTGATTACAAAGCCTTCAATTATAGAGCCGAGCCTAAAAGTGCCGAAGCCCCACCAGAATCTGCATCGCCACGGCGCCCAGAGAGAAGCCGATCACCAAGGCGATGAGCCATTGCAGCATGCGGTTGGTGCGTTTTTGCTCCTGCAGCAGCTCACGCGCCAGTTTGTCGGACTGCGTGTTTTCGTTGCCTCGCTTCAGGAAGTTATGCACCAGCAGGGGTAACTCGGGGAGCAACTTGGCATAGTGCGGCGCCTGGTCCTTGAGTTGCTCAAAAAACTTCTGCGGCCCTACCTGCTCCAACATCCACTTTTCCAAAAATGGCTTGGCCGTCGCCCACAGATCGAGCTCAGGATCGAGTTCCCGCCCCAAACCTTCAATATTCAGCAAGGTCTTTTGCAACAACACCAGTTGCGGCTGAATCTCGACTTGGAAGCGGCGCGACATCTGGAACAGGCGCATCAGCAGCAAGCCCAGAGAGATTTCCTTCAGCGGCCTGTCGAAATACGGCTCGCAAACCGAGCGCACAGCAGCTTCCAGTTCGTCTACGCGGGTCGATGTCGGTACCCATCCGGACTCGATATGCAGTTCTGCCACGCGCTTGTAGTCACGCCGGAAGAAAGCAGCAAAATTTTGCGCCAGGTATTCTTTGTCAACCTCGGTGAGCGTGCCCACGATGCCAAAGTCCAGAGAAATATAGCGCCCGAAAGTCTTGGGATCCAGGCTGACCTGGATGTTTCCCGGATGCATGTCGGCATGGAAAAATCCATCGCGAAACACCTGAGTAAAAAAGATCGTGACACCATCACGCGCCAGCTTGGGGATATCCACGCCGGCTGAACGCAAGCGCTCCACCTGACTGATGGGTACACCATTCATACGCTCCATGACGAGCACTTCAGTGGTGCAGAAGTCCCACAGCATTTCCGGAATCATCACCAGTTGCAAGCCTTCCATATTGCGCCGCAACTGGGCAGCGCTGGAGGCCTCGCGGATCAGATCCAACTCGTCGTGCAGGTATTTGTCAAACTCAGCCACCACCTCGCGCGGCTTCAGGCGTTTGCCGTCGCTGGACAAACCATCCACCCAACCAGCCATCATGCGCATAAGGCCCAGGTCGCTATCGATCGCAGACAGCATTCCGGGTCGCAAGACCTTCACCGCCACTTCGCGCTCGCGACCGCTGCGATCCTTGATGACTGCAAAATGCACCTGAGCGATCGAGGCACTGGCAACCGGCTCCTGCTCAAAGGAGACAAATATCTCCTTCAAGGGGCGGCGCAGTGAACGCTCGATAATCGCCACCGCTTGCGCTGCCGGGAACGGCGGCACACGGTCTTGCAATCGAGCCAATTCATCTGCAATGTCCACCGGCATCAGATCGCGCCGGGTGGACAGCACCTGACCGAACTTGACAAATATCGGCCCCAAACTCTCCAAAGCCTCACGCAGGCGCTGGCCACGCGGCTCGTGACGACGCCCCACCGACACTACACGGGCAATCCAGTGCAGCCAGGGCTTTTGAAAGCTGGAGAGGACCAACTCATCCAGACCGTATCGCAAGGCGATCCAGACGATGTACAGGCCGCGAAACAGGCGACTCATGCAGCGTTGCCGGAGTTGGTTTCGTTAGCGGTTTTATCCTTTACCCGTTGACCCAAAAAGTCGCGCAGCGCACCCGAAAACTTGCGCCCGGTTTCAACCAGCATGTGCGACGGGGCGTCACCCACGACCCGTGACAGGTCTTCTTCAACATCCCAGCGGACGTTGTCTGCCAGCCAATTGACCTCGGCTGCAAGTTGCACATCCCCTTCGATTCGCACCGGTGGCTTGACCCCTTGCAAGAGGCCCTGAGCCAGCGCAAATGGGGACTCTTCAGTGAGCACCAGGGTCAGGTCGGGCGTGGCACCTTCGTCTGCCAGGTCCAGCAGACCCGCGGGTGTAATCAGGATCTTGAAGGTGAAACTGCGCCATTGGGTCAAAACAACCCTGCCCGACTGACGCACCAGGCGCTGCATGGCCTGTGGCTCTTGCATGAGCACATGGTTGAGCACCAGCACGCACTTGCGGTGGGTTTCATCAATGGCCCAAGCGGGTGGGGTGGGGACCGGAAGAGACTTGAAAAAGTCTTCCACAAATGAAAAAGGGGACTGTGTTGCCATAGTCCCCGATTATTCCCTGAAAGCAAGACGAATTTGTGGCTATTGCAAGGCTTGCACGCCAGCCACCAACCAGCCGACCTGGCCACTTTTTGGTTTGGTCATGTTCCAAACCTCACGGAATGGGCTGGGACCTGCGGAAGGATCTTCACGAATCATGCCGGAAAACTCCACGCTGGCCATGTACTCGTCGGCAAGTTCCTCAATGCCAAGCAAGTGCGCCTCAATCATCACGACTTCGGTGGAGTTGGGTGTGGCGCCCGTATGGGCTTCACGCTCAGCCAATTGATTGCGAATTTCACCCAACATGGAATCGGTCATCATCGCGCGCAACGCCGGAATGTCAGACCGATCCCATGCCGCTTGCAAGGTCACGAAATTGCTCTTGGCAGCGCGCAAAAAGCCCTCGCTATCGAAACCGTCCGGCACACCCCAGCTTTGAGAACCCGTCAAAGCCGAGCCGATCATCGAGCCGCCACCGTCAAGCGGTGTCATGCCGCTTCGCTCGAAAGGACGGGCCGACGAGTCGTTACCCACATTCTCAGGGCGATAAGGTTGGGCCGCCGGCATAGGCGCACGACCCGCGCCTTGGAAAGCGAACGGGCTACTTTGCGCAGCAGCCGCACTGTTGCGGCGGCGCATAAACATGCCAACCAGCATCATTACGCCCAACGCCAACATGCCAAACATCAGGATTTGCCCAAAAGCCTCGCCCATGCCCAAAGAGTGGGCAAGCCACGCCAAGCCCAGACCTGCTGCCAAGCCGCCAAGCATGGCTCCCCATGGGCGACGTGCGGGTGCCACGGGCGCCGGTGCGGCAACCGCGGGCGCCGGCTTTGCCACGTTGTTCACGCCCTGTGTGGGCGCCGCGGGGGCGGCGGGCGCAGTCCCGCGCTGTGTCACGTTGCTAGACTGTTTACCAAAAGACAAGCCACCGCCCAGACGTTTTGCGGCCTGGGCGTTCATGCCGCTCAGTGCCAATGCCAACGTCAAAACCACAACAGACCACTTCATGATTGCTCCAAAAATTCTTTGCTTAGCACTTGATTCCAACATGCAATGCAGCGACACCGCCGGTGAGGTTGTGGTAGTCCACATGTCCGAAACCACCTTTGTGCATCATGGCCTTTAGCTCCTTCTGACCTGGGTGCATCCGAATCGACTCAGCCAGATAGCGGTAACTGGCGTCGTCACCGGCCACAAGCTTGCCCAAGCGCGGCAACACCTTGAAGGAATACCAGTCGTAGGCCTTCTCAAGTGGCGACGCCACCTTGGAAAACTCGAGCACCAACAACTTGCCACCGGGCTTGAGGACGCGGTTCATCTCGGCCAAGGCAACATCCTTGTGCGTCATGTTGCGCAAACCAAAAGCCACGCTTACCAAGTCAAAGTAGTTATTTGCAAACGGCAGTTTTTCGGCATCGCATACCAGGGTGGGCAAAGAAACACCGAGGTCCAGCAGGCGATTGCGCCCGGTGCTGAGCATGGCTTCATTGATGTCGGTGTGCACCACCTGCCCGCTGGCTCCAACTTTTTTGGAAAATGCCAATGCCAGATCGCCTGTGCCACCGGCAATATCCAACGCACGGTCACCCTCTTTAAGATTGGCCACCATCAATGTGTAAGCCTTCCAGGCGCGGTGCAGACCCATGGACATGAGGTCATTCATCAGGTCGTATTTAGGCGCGACCGAATCGAACACGCCGCGCACCTTGCGGGCCTTTTCGGCCTCGTCAACGGATTCAAAACCGAAATGGGTAGTAGTCATGCACCGATTTTAAGCAGTTCACCGGCGGGAGCGCGATAAACGCGGTGCATTCAGCTATCTGGTTACGAGCGCGTTGCGTTTATGCACGCGCATGGGGCAA
>CANFNO010000124.1 GCA_947447845.1 Burkholderiales bacterium
CGAGTCGTCCTCATGCAATCGAACCTGCAGCCAACCACCCAATCCTTCACTGACATTGCGCCATAGCGTGGCATTTGCCAAACGATTGACGACCACCATATCCAGCAAGCCATCACCATTGAAGTCCGTCAGCATGCCCCCGCGCCCCGTCAGGTAGGTAACGATTCCAGCCTTATCACCCGCCTCTTCAAAGCTGCCATCGCGCTTTTGAAGAAGTAGATCGTTGGTGTCGCGGAGGGCAAAGTCTGCCATTGTCGATACGTTGCCCTTGACTATCCAAAGGTCAGCGTAACCGTCGTTGTTGACATCCTCAAACTGTGCATGCCACGCAGTAGACGGCTTGATTTCACCTCCGACATAAGGGCGATGTGCAGTCGCCCCACGTTTGAAGGCAACGTCGGTATAGCTGGGCTTTAAAACGCCTTCAGTGCTGTCGAGCTTCTGCAACTTGTTGTCGGCCATACTGGTAATAAACACTTCTGGATAGCCGGTGCCATCCAAGTCCATGCTGGCGATTCCCATTCCCCAGATCTGCATTGGCTTGAAGCCATCACTTTGCAAAAAACTTCGTGGAGGTTTGCCTGAGAGCATTTGCCAAAGTTGTTCACGACCGTTCTTGTAATACTCACGATCATTTGCAACCCTTAAATCGGCGTGACCGGATCGGTTCCAATCACTAAACAGCATAGATAAGCTGCAAAAACTGGGCTCTAACCGCATGGGTGCACCGTATCGGACGGCAGTCGCTTCGGGACGATAGATGACGGCTGGCGTACAGGTGCCCCATGGATAGCGTTTGCGATTGAGGTCTGTGTAGGTACCGAATGCGAGTGTCGGTAGCTTGTTCCCGACTTCCCAGGTTGCGCTGAATGCGGTGTGCCAATGCTGGGGCGTATGGATATTCCAGCGATCATTGGCCAACTCAAATTTGCAGTTCCCCTGGCCACGGTAGACCTGAACTTCACCGACACGCAAAACCACTAAATCAGTTTTGCCATCACCGTCTATGTCAATCGGGTAAGCGCCGATGGCATTGGTCGCTTCCAACCCAGAAGTTTCTTCGACGAACTTCAGCGAACCACCCACCTTCGTTACGTTGCGGTAGAACTTTGACCGATTGGCGCCCGCAGTTAAGTACAGACTTGGTGCCCCGCTCTGATCGCAGTTGAAGGTGGCAACACCACCACCCACCAGAAACTCATCGTCTTCGTTTCCGAACCTACTGTCGATACCGGCAGAAATGGTCTCCTCAGCAAACTTCGGGATTGTTAGAGCCTGGGCATGGACTAGAGAGTGACTGGTTACAAAAACCACCAAGGCAATGACGAGCTTTTTGCTTGTGGCTAGTGTGAATGGGCAGAACATTGAAGGTCGAATCCTTTGGACGGTCCCCGATCATAATTCCCCGGTGTGGGCGTATCTAGGTACACCCATTGCAGCGTTGGCAGGATGCCTTGAGTGTCCTGCGGCCACGTGGGTTCGAGAATAGACCATCAAGAGTGCTATGACTGCAACGAGTCGGATCTTGGCTAGGCGTTTCCGGCCCCAATGACGGCAGACGAGAGTCCATCACAACCAAATCGAAATATTCTCATTCGCCAGCAAACCTCCGATTCCAAGAAGCGAGGGGTTGTCTGTGGTCTGTAGGGCTGGTACTCAACAGTTACAAACCGTACAGATGCGCTTTACAGTCTTGGCATATCTTCAGATTGTGGCGAATCAACGCCCCTGCTCCTCCCTTGCAGGCCATCAAACACGATGGTTTGGACCCAGCCCTTAACTAGGCTGGGTTTTCTTTTGAGTCCGGTGTTCAAACAATGAGTTTCATGAAGGCAAACATGGGTGAAGTTAGCATTCTGTCAATTGCCCAATCTATGAGCATCTACAAACAGGTTGACGGAAAAACCACGCTGTGCGTCCATCGTATTGATGAATGCAATTACGGTGTCTACGCTAATGCAGTTCTGATCGCCGTCCACGCTGAAAGAGCCGCCGCTAATGCGCACTGTCAGCGACTACGCAATCAACAGGTTAAGGATTAGCGTTGCTCAAAAAGGCGTTCTTCCCAGGCCGTACACAGCTCAGAAGGAAGTCACTTCTGGCGTCGTCATACATGGATTCTCGTCTATTGATATTTCCGCAATTCATGACAAACCTGATGGAGGCAAGCGTTATATTTCTCAGTCGCGATATTGGAAATGGAAGGCATTGCAAGATTGGAATTGAGCGAAGTAGCAAAGATGCGGGCCAAAGCATGTCTTTTGCTTCTTGCGAACAACCGCTATGCCAGAATTTGCGGACGCCTTGGCATTGCTTCGCAAATCCATATGCACCTGGACACGACAGCTCATGTAGGGGGATTCGATCAATTACGTGCTGTACCAAAACGGGGTGGTCCTGCCTAGCTAAAAATGGCATAGACAAAACCGAAGTAAACTTCAAATTCTCACATAGCAAAATGGATCGTTAATGCTGCAGACCGACTCCATAGCCACTGCGACGAATGGCGATTCTTGTCGCGGCGCAGCTGTAGTCGCACATGGTCGTTTCCGACTGACCGCAAAATTATGCTTTTTTAGCGTAGGCACTGCACCAGCCATTGGCAGAAACCTGCTTACCAGCGAACATCGGGCAAGGGCCAGACTTGTCAGTTGCCCTGCCCTCGAATAGGGCGCATGTGCCGCACCGCTGACCAGCGGCGTACTTGGGGTACTTTGCCTTATCGGCCTTGGTGCCATCAATCCTGTAACCAAGGGCTGCGGCTTGCAGATCCACCTCGGTCACCATGGCAACTTGGGCAAATGCATGGTTGGCTAGCAAAACTGATGATCCGAGGCTGAGCTCAACGAGAAATTTACGGCGGTTCGACATGGCAGTATTCCTAAAGGGTTGGCAATCCGAACAGGTATAAGAAGAGACAACGCATTTCTGCAATCAGCGACTATTCAAGTGGGCGCACCCAGTCTGAAAGGTTCAGCGAGCGCCTGGCTGCCCCAAGAATTAGTCCCACCGATCAGCCACCAAGAATTGTTCCGGGAGACCGTCCAAATCAGCGCCATGTTGTCGTTCATCGCCGCGGTACGAAAGTAGGAAAAGCTGTTGCAACCCATGAGTTCCGGGGCGAAGTGGTCTTCGTATTTGGAATTGGAATGCTTGCATTCGGCGCAGTCGGAATTGCTTTCGCGACCAATTGATTGCTCAAGAAAAATGCCCAGCCGTTTATAGGCTGGGCTAAACCACAGTGGAGTGTGGCAATTGTGAAAACGTACTGAAGCACACTAACGGGAGTGATGTTAGCTTACTAGGGCAGCAATTTATGTCTGCGCGACATAAACGGAGGACTCTTAAGTTTCGTTTAATTAATTGAAGTAGAGAATGTCATTGTGAACACAGCACGCTTACACATGTGTTCTAGTGAAAATTCTCAATTGAAATTGAATCACCTCGGTGGCCCCCCTCCTTATGGGAAGTCACAGGCGAGTAAATTTTTAAAAGTCTTTCACATTTTCCAGTGATTGACACACATTTTTATAACGGAGACACCATGAAGAACCAACTTGTAAAACGTCCATCTTGTATTGCCCTGTCAATTCTGGCCATTAGTCTTTGCGGTGTAGTACATGCAGCAGAGCCCATCAAGATTGGAGTTTCAGGGCCCTTTACAGGCGGTTCTTCTTCGATGGGAGTAAGCATGCGCGACGGAGTGAAGCTTGCTGTGGACGAAATTAACAAGGCAGGTGGCGTAATCGGCCGTCAGCTTCAAATTATTGAGCGTGACGATGAAGCGAAGAACGAACGTGGGGTACAAATAGCCCAAGAATTGATCAACAAGGAAAAGGTTGCCGCAACAGTTGGTTTCATCAACAGCGGGGTCTCTCTGGCTTCTCAACGCTTCTATCAAGAAGCCAAGATACCGGTTATGAACAACGTCGCAACTGCAACTGTTATTACCCACCAGTTCGATGAACAGCCGGAGAACTACATTTTCCGTAATGCCGCACACGACAGCATTCAGTCGCCTATGATTGTCGAGGAGGCGGTTACTCGCCGTGGTTTCAAGAAAGTCGCTATTCTTTCTGACTCAACAAACTACGGTCAGCTTGGGCGTGCTGACTTGGAAAAGGCACTTGCGCTTAAGGGTCTTAAGGCTGTGGCAGTTGAGAAGTTCAACATCAAGGATGTGGACATGACCGCCCAACTTCTCAAGGCCAAGGAGGCTGGAGCCGAAGCCATCTTGACATATGGCATTGGACCCGAACTGGCCCAGATTGCTAATGGTATGACGAAGCTCGGTTGGAAGGTGCCAATGATAGGCAGTTGGACGTTGTCCATGGCGAACTACATAGACAACGCTGGGCCCGGAGGTGAGGGGGCGCGCATGCCGCAGACATTTATCCAGGAGCCCACTACTCCCAAGCGCCAGTCTTTCATCATCAACTACTTGAAGACTTTCAATCCAAAGAATGCGCGAATCGATTCCCCTGTGTCGGCAGCGCAAGGCTATGACTCCATCTACCTGTTAGCAGCTGCAATCAAGCAGGCCAACTCTATTGACGGTCCAAAGATCAAAGCAGCGCTTGAGGACCTAAAGACGCCCGTGGACGGTGTGGTGACTACTTACAACAAGCCCTTTACTGCCAAGGATCACGAAGCCATTACAGCCAACATTCCAGTTTTTGGTGAAGTCAAAGGTCAACGCGTTGTTTACGCATATGAAGCTGATTTCAAAAAAGCATCTGAAGTTCGTATGAAAGACGTCAATGCCAAGGGCGCATTGCAGATAAAAAAGTAGACAACTAACTGCGCGACTTAATACAATTTAGTTTAGTTCAACTCTTTAAAAGTGCAAATTAAAGGGTATTGCAAAATCATGGAATACGGATTGCTCATATGCCAATTTCCATGATAGTGTGGGCAGCCCCTGCCGCTCATGGATGAAAAAGTTTAGTTTTGTAGCTTGAATTCAATAGGGCGGAGAATGTCTCAGTAAATATTAATACTTTTGAGTTAAGAATCAATGAGATTATCATTCATATCGCTCTGGCTAGCCTTTTTTCTTACAACAACTTCTTACGCATTTGAATTGCGAGAATACAGCGAAGTTGAATTCAATAAAGAAATATATGACGGCAAGTTGGTAGTGCTAATCTTCAAGTCTGAAAATTGTGCGATCTGTGATCAACAAGCAGTTTCCATCTTCAAACTTCCGCATATTTTGCAATATAAGGATATGAAGATATTCGCAATTCACTTAGACTCGACGAATCCTATCGCGCAGAAGTTTCATGTCGAAAAAACAGGAACAATTATTGTTATGAATGGACAGGCAGAAGCGTATCGCTCAATGGTGTCATTAACGTCTGATGCATTAAAAACCGCAATTGATAAATCACTCAAATAAATTTAAAAACTATTTTTTCGGCGCAAAGAAAGGCAATACCAGAGAAGGATCTATCGTGGCATGTGATTTGCTCAGTTTCAATTTCTCGGCAATTATCTCGTCGTTGTCATTGGCATAGAGCGGAATAATTACCAGGCTGTAGGTCCCTGAGGGAATGGATGGCAATTGAATAGCATTTTTTACTCCAACAATGCTAAATATAAAAAGTATAGAATATGAGAAAATCAGTGACTTCATGAGTATCTCTCTTGTTAATTAAGAAAAATGATCTATGTTGTGATTAAGCGATAGGCTTGAAAAGTTACACCTACTGCCAAACCACCTAAGTGACTAGATTTATTAATATCAATTTTGGCTGAATGTAGGTCTGCAATCGTTTTGACAATTGATAAGCCCAGTCCACTGCCAGAAACAGGATTTCCAGGGATTCTGTAAAATCTGTCCATCACGCGAGCGTAATCGTTGTCTGGCACGCCAGGACCACTGTCTTCAACTAGAATACAAACAGATCTCCCGTTTAGTATCAGTTTGAGATCTACCTTGCTGCCTTCTGGAGAATATTTTACGGAATTATCCAATATATTTCGCAGCATAATGCGAATGGCTTCTTCCTGTCCCATTACGTAGCACTCTTCAGTTTGGATATAGCCCATATCTATATTTTTTTGTTGGGCCAAGGGGTAAACGTCAGTGAATGCAAGCAAACACAACCGATTGAGCTCAATCGGTTTAGCATCGCTATTTGATCCGGAATTGGCTTGTTGTCTGGCTAGAACTAAAAGCTGTTCGATCAATCGGGTGGCGCGATCAATGCCATTTCCCAATCTTTGTATGGAAAGTTCCCGTTCCTTCTCCGTACTAGATCGCCGGAGTTGATCGATTTGCAACTTTAGCGCTGCCAGAGGTGTGCGCAACTCGTGTGCAGCATCAGCCACAAAGTTCTTTTGCGCATCAAAGGCATGGCCAACTCGTCGCAACAGCAAATTGAGTTCTTCAACTAAGGGACGCACTTCATTTGGCAAATCGGCTGTATCCACTTCATCGAGTGAGTCTGCTTCTCTTGTAGATATCTGCCGCTGTACGCGGCTAACCGGGGCAAGTGAAGATGTCACCACCCACCAGACCGTGAACAGAAGCAAAGCGACCATTACGATGATTGGGATTGTGGTTCTAAATGCCAGGTTACGAGCCAGGCTGCGACGGGCAGACCGGTCTTGCGCAACCTGAATTAGTTGATTGCCATGGAGCAGGGTGTATAGCTTGTAGGTTGTGCCGCGTGCGTCATAGAGAGAGAAACCAGTGCTCTCCCTGTGCGGCAGGGTTGTACTTGCTGATGATTGAAATAATATCTTTTTATCTGTTGTTGAAACCTGTACGATAAATTCGAAACTCTCATCTTCCACTTGTCTAAATCCGTTGCTGCCATAGCCGTCGAAATTCAGCCCAGGTCTCAGCGATAACGCCATTTGTTGCATCTGGTAGTCGAATATCTCATTGGTTTCGTCTAGTGACGTTCGATATGCAATGAAGGACTGGATACAAGCCGTAATAACCACTGCCGAAAATAGAAGTAGAAGAAGCCTGGCACGTAATGAATTGGTCACCTTGCGCTTCATGAGTTCCCTTTGGAAATCATGTAGCCGACACCTCTGACGTTTTGAATGAGCTCTGCCCCTATTTTCTTGCGCAAACTATGAATGTGAACTTCAATAGCATTGCTGTTCACGCCGTCCTTCCAACTGTAGAGTCGCTCTTCCAATTGCTTGCGCGATAGAACAACGCCGGGTCGTGCCAAAAGCATTTCCAAAATGGCCCACTCCCGCGCTGAAACCACGACAGCCTGCCCATCGACTTTTAACTCGTGCGTTGCGGGGTCAATGCTGACTCCGGCGAACTCGTAAACAGGCTCAGCGCGGCCCACTGACCTGCGAACCAGCGAGCGGATTCTGGCTAACACCTCCCCCATGTCGTAGGGTTTTACGATGTAGTCATCGGCTCCCGTGTCGAGACCTTCGATTCTTTGGGCAATCGCATCACGCGCG
>CANFNO010000125.1 GCA_947447845.1 Burkholderiales bacterium
AAAAAACAAAAATTGTGAGATGAGTAACAGTGCCAGCACAAAAGACAACGAAAGCATTACCTTGGTCCCAAGATAGCGATCAACCCAGCTTTGCTGACGACGACGTGGCATAAAAGATGGCGCAGCGTCCTCATTGGTATTTGATATTGGACCGGACACCGACTCCTGCGGCACAGGCGATTGATAAGCCCAGTCTTCGACGGTGGTCGGTGCAAAATGGGAGTCGTGCAGGGCTGCATCCACTGGTAGCTCTGACGGAGGCTGATACAGATAGGCCGTGGTCTGGTCCAAATCCGAAGGTCCCTCCTCCTGAGCAATTCCGGCCGACGGCAAGTCCCACACAGGTTCCTGTGTCTCATGTGGGGAATCTTTCGCCACATCTTGGGGTTCGTTTGAGACCGATTTTTCTAGTTGCGCTGTTTGGGGCTCAAGCACAGGACCCCAGTCGTACGCCTCAGCGCCTGCAGACTGCGCAACTTCAGTATCAGTTGGCCCCGATGTCGAATTGTTCGGATCACTAACCTGAGGCTCAGGTGAAGAGGGCACCGCAGTCACGTCCAGGGATCGCAGATGCGCATTGGCATCAAACACTTCGTCACAGTGACCACAACGAACCCAACCTTCGGAAATTCGAAGCTGGTCCGGCACGACTCTGAACATCGTGGAGCACGCCGGGCATTGTGTAATCAGGCTCATGAGCGTCTCATTGTAGAGCCCGTCGCCGCAGATTAGATCGTGGCTGTCATCAAGATCCATCCATCTTCCGCATCACTCACGGAGAGTTGGCAATATGGCAAATAGGCGGAAATTAGTTCTTCGGCCTGGCGCTCCAGAATGCCCGCCAAAACCAAATGTCCACCTTTGGCGACATGGGCACACAGCAGAGGCGCCAACACTTTCAAGGGCGTGGCCAGAATATTGGCCAACACCAAACCAAAACTTCCCACCGCCTTGTCCGGAAGGCCAGCAGTCAGACTCACGCGATTGGCTTCGGCATTCAGTTCCGTGGATTGCACGGCAGCCTCATCAATGTCCACGCCAAACACCTCTTGCGCGCCGTACTTGGAAGCGCCAATGGCAAGAATGCCCGAGCCACAACCATAATCCAATACCCGCACAGGCATTGTGTGCCCTGCGATCCAACGCAGGCACATTCGGGTCGTGGGATGGGTACCGGTACCAAAGGCCAGGCCCGGGTCGAGCCGAATCACCTGCTTGGCTTGTGCCGGTGGCTCGTGCCAGGTGGGGACAATCCAGAACTCGGGTGTGATTTCCACCGGCGCAAACTGGGACTGTGTCAGCCGCACCCAGTCCTGATCAGGCACTGCACCTATGCCCAAAACCTGGCAGCCAGCAAAGAAATCCTGCGCCTGCAATAGCAAAGCGGCTTCGCGTGCAGCTTCTTCACCGTTGAACAAAGCAATCACGCGGGAGCGTTGCCAGCCCTCTTTAGGTGGCGGCATTCCTGGCTCACCAAAAAGCGCCTGTTCGGCATCGGTTTGAGCGTCGGCATCTTCGACGCTCACGCTCAAAGCATCCAGCGCATCCAGCGCATCACTAAGACTCTCAACCCGCTCCTCGGGACACATCAGGCGTAATTCAAACATGTATGCGCCGTTAGCGTTTGTGTTGCTCAAGCCAGTGTTCCAAGTAGTGAATGTTGGTCCCCCCCGCCATAAATTTGGCGTCGACCATCAGTTCGCGGTGTAGCGGAATATTGGTATTGATGCCTTCGACCACGGTTTCGGCCAAAGCCGTGCGCATACGCGCCATGGCCTGCTCCCGTGTGTCGCCGTGCACAATTATTTTGCCGATCATGGAGTCGTAATTCGGCGGCACAAAGTAGTTGGTGTAAATGTGCGAGTCGACCCGCACGCCAGGACCACCAGGGGCGTGCCACATGGTTATGCGCCCCGGAGACGGGGTGAATTTGTATGGATCTTCGGCATTTACCCGGCATTCAATGGCGTGGCCGCGCAACACAATGTCTCGCTGCGTAAAGGGTAGCTTCTCTCCCGCTGCAACCATGATTTGGGTTTTTACGATATCCACACCGGTCACCATTTCGGTCACCGGATGCTCAACCTGCACGCGGGTGTTCATTTCGATGAAATAAAACTCACCGTCTTCATATAAAAACTCAAAAGTACCAGCTCCGCGGTAGCCAATTTTCTTGCACGCTGCTACGCACCGTTCACCAATACGCTCAATCAGCTTTCGGTTGATACCGGGTGCAGGTGACTCTTCCAACACCTTCTGGTGACGCCGCTGCATAGAGCAGTCACGCTCACCCAGATACACACCATTCTTGTGCTTGTCGGCAATGATCTGGATCTCGACGTGGCGCGGGTTTTGGAGGAATTTCTCCATGTAGACCGCCGGATTGCCGAAAGCAGCCCCGGCTTCCGCCTTGGTCATTTGCACCGCGTTGATCAAAGCAGCTTCGGTGTGAACCACGCGCATGCCGCGCCCACCGCCGCCGCCGGCTGCCTTGATGATGACGGGGTAGCCCACTGTCTTGGCGATACGTCGAATGGCCGCAGGATCATCCGGCAACTCGCCCTCCGAACCAGGCACGCAAGGCACACCAGCACGGATCATGGCCTGCTTGGCCGACACCTTGTCTCCCATGATGCGGATCGATTCAGGAGTTGGGCCAATAAACTGAAAGCCGCTCTTTTCCACGCGTTCGGCGAAGTCCGCGTTTTCACTTAAAAAACCATATCCGGGGTGAATCGCCTCTGCGTCGGTCACCTCAGCGGCCGAGATGATGGCCGGCATATTCAGATAACTTAGTCCTGACGCAGCAGGTCCGATGCAAACTGCTTCCTCGGCAAGTTTGACGTATTTGGCTTCGCGGTCAGCCTCGGAATACACCATCACGGCCTTGATTCCCAACTCTCGACAAGCGCGCTGGATTCGCAACGCGATCTCGCCACGGTTGGCGACCAGAATTTTTTTGAACATGGGCTGGCGGCTTCCTGCTTATTCGATGATGAAAAGAGGCTGTCCGTATTCGACTGCTTGCCCGTTTTCGCAAAGAATCTTGGAAATGGTGCCTGCCTTATCGGCTTCAATTTCATTGAGGATCTTCATCGCTTCAATGATGCAGATGGTCTCGCCTTCCTTGACGACGGAACCAATCTCGACAAAAGCCTTGGCACCTGGCGAGGCGGAACGGTAGAAAGTTCCCACCATAGGAGACTTCACGGTGTGCCCAGTTGGGACCTCTTCCACAGCCACAACTGCTGGCACAGGTGCGGCCGCAACGGGCGCGCCCTGTGGTTGCGCATGCTGCATCTGCTGATATACCGGCTGGGAATAGCCCTGCACCATGGCACCACCGCCCTTGACGATGCGAACCTTGCCTTCGGCCTCAGTGATCTCTAACTCAGAAACATTGGAATCCGACACCAGATCAATGAGAGTCTTAAGTTTGCGTAAATCCATGCTATCTCCAACAACTGTCTTTAATGGGGCTCTAATTTACCGCAAAAATACCAAATTTGTTAGTATTTTTATTCATTTGTCGATAAATTGAAAGATTTTAGGCCTCTTAAGGCGGGTCGCAAGGGTCGTAACCGTTGGACAATTCGACGGGCTTCAGTACATCCGTAACGCTATTTTAACTGAGCCCAGAGATCGAGCTCTTCCTGCTTCAAGCGTCCGAGTTTGCGCTGCGCAATTCCACCTTGCGCACTAATCGCCACGGAAAATGGCAATGAACCCGAAGGGTTACCCATCTGTCTCGCAAGGTCAGACCCATTCAGGGGCTCGACAGCCACAGGAAAGTCGAGGGGCATCTTCTGCAGAAAAGCCAGCACCAAAGCAGGTTTATCTATGGCTAAGCCAATGACTTGCCAGCCGTTTGCGCGATTTTGCTTGTAAAAGGCGTTGATTAACGGAAGTTCATCAATGCATGGAGGGCACCATGTCGCCCAGAAGTTGATCAACAAGGGCTTTCCGCGAAAACTTTGAAGTAGCAACGGAGCGCCTTGCGGTGTACTCCATTGCTGGGCCCAGAAGCCGGGAATAGGTTCAGCCGAAGGCGCTGCAGCAACCGCTTGAGACCTCCACCACGCCATCCCCATGCCCAAACCTGCAGCCAGTGCTCCTGCGCCAAGCAAAAGTCCCCGCCTTGGGGTTGAAGTAGGCGCGTCTGGCTCAGGCGCCACATTTGATTCAGTTTCAATCATGGGCAGCATCATGCAACAAATTGCGTAGGGCTGCCATATCACCCCGGGGGCGGCGGCCACGCGTGTCGGGCTTCAGGGCGCCGCGCAGGTCATCGAAGTCATAGACCAGCAGATGCACACCCACATGCTCGCCAAGGGCCTGGCACATCGCATGAACGCTCAAGGCGTCCACCACTTCGCCCTTAAAGCCAGTGACTTCGCTGACCTCAAAGCGCACACCCATGTCGATTAGCCCGATTTCTGCCGATTTAGGATCGTCGCAGAACAGTTGGATAAAGATGTCTGATTGGCGCGTAGCCGTTCCACGCCAGACCGCACCGCCCAAATGCGGGCGAAAACGCTGCAAGCGCTCCAGCCAAGTCAAAGCCAATTCGCGAAGTGCCCGCAACTCGATGGGCTGGGTGTCAGCACAAAAAAGGGCGATGTACTCTTCCACCGCCGACTCGATCTGATCGTTGTCCGGCAAAGCTGTGCGGCCTGACAGGCCAAGTTGCTTGACGGCGCGGCGCTTGGCGGGGCCATATTCCAGCCCCTCTTCCACCACCATGCGGGCCGCGGTGGCCGCGATTTCTTCTTTCAAAAGTTCCATTTCCCCATTGTGCACAATAGGACCATGCACATTCATATTCTGGGTATCTGTGGCACTTTCATGGGCGGCCTGGCCGCGTTGGCTCGCGAAGCGGGGCACCAGGTAACGGGTTGCGACGCCGGGGTCTACCCCCCCATGAGCGACCAATTGCGAGCGTTGGGCATTGACCTGATGGAAGGCTTTGGCATCGAGCAGTTGGACTTGAAGCCGGACATGTTTGTAGTCGGCAATGTCGTCAGCCGCGCCCGTTTGGCCGACGGCCAAGCCAAATTTCCTTTGATGGAGGCCATTTTGGATGCAGGTGCTCCATACACCAGCGGGCCACAATGGCTGGCCGAGCATGTGCTGCAAGGTCGCCATGTGTTGGCGGTGGCTGGCACCCACGGCAAAACCACCACCAGTGCCATGCTGAGCTGGATTCTGCACAGCGCGGGGCTGGAGCCAGGATTTTTGGTCGGTGGTGTGCCGTTGAACTTTGGCGTTTCAGCAAGACTAGGAGCGCCTTCTCGCCCCGCATCACCGGTCTCGCCACCCCAAGAAGCGGGCCCGGTATTCGTGATCGAAGCTGACGAATACGACACTGCCTTTTTTGACAAGCGCAGCAAATTTGTGCACTACAGACCCCGCACCGCAGTGCTGAATAATCTCGAATTCGACCACGCTGACATTTTTGACGACCTAGCCGCCATCGAACGCCAGTTCCACCACCTGCTGCGTACCGTGCCGGCAAGCGGGCGGGTAGTGGTCAATGGTCTGGAAGAAGCTTTGGCCCGTGTGCTGCACCAGGGCTGCTGGAGCGAAGTACGTAGCTTTGGCGCCGCAGTCAGTGATTTCACAAGCGTCGGTGAACCGCATGATTTTGATGTGTTGCTACGCGGAGAAACGGTCGCGCATGTCACGTGGGATCTGGGTGGAGTTCATAACCAATTGAACGCATTGGCTGCGATTGCGGCCGCCGAGCATGTTGGAGTAACTCCGGCGCAGGCTGCATCGGCGCTTGCCACCTTTGAAAATGTAAAACGCCGCATGGAGGTGCGGGCGAAAGTACTTTTGAAAGGCGCAAGCGAGACCGATCCGGTCATCATTTACGATGACTTTGCTCACCACCCTACGGCCATCCGGACCACCATCAACGGTCTGCGCCGCAAAGTGGGCAAGGCACGCATCCTGGCGGTATTTGAGCCGCGCAGCAACACCATGAAACTGGGGGCGATGAAGGCGCAATTGCCTTGGAGTCTGGAAGAAGCTGATCTGGCTTTTTGCCACAGCGGTGGACTCGGGTGGGATGCCACTGCGGCCCTAAGCCCCATGGGCAGCAGGGCATGTGTTGCCAATAGTGTCGAAGAAGTGGTTGCACAAGTCCTGCTTCAGGCGCAGCCGGGGGACCACATCCTGTGCATGAGCAATGGTGGCTTTGGCGGCATTCACCAAAAGCTTGAAAAGGCGCTGCAGCAGCGCTGAGATCCACGGCGCTAACAAGCACTAGGCTGGCTAGTGGCCCGATTGAAAGTACTACCGGGTACGAATCAGTAAGTCACGCTCAGGGTATCGGCATCCACATGTAGCAGCTTTTTGCCCAAGGCGGCGCTGGCTGCTGCGGCAAAAGCTGCGCCCCAAGCAGCATCGGCAAAATGCTTGGAACCCGCCTCGCGCGCAATGACAACCACCTTGTCGGCTAGCAAGAGCTTGCCGGACGCACGCAAAGGCTCACATTGCAATGAGACAAACTGCTCATCCAGCCATTTGCGCGCCACATCATTTGCCAACGGCTCCTTGCCTTCCATGCTGAAGGAGAATTCCTGACCTTCAACAACCACATTTACTTCGTTGCGCATATCGGTTCCTCATTCGTATCTATAGCGGAAGATTACCGCAAGAAGGGGCCGGGTGGGCTGACAAAGAGCAAGTTTGCACAATACCCGGTCCATCTACTCCATCCCGTGCAGGATGGAGTACAAGCACATCACCCCCGGCGCGCCTTCACGGCTTGTGACAGCACTTCCAGTGAAGCCAGCGAGTCGTCCCAGCCCAGGCAGGCGTCGGTGATGCTCTTGCCGTATTCCAGCTTGCTCGAATCATCCTTACCCGGCGTGAACTTCTGAGCACCCGCTTGAAGGTGGCTTTCGACCATCACGCCAAACACGCTCTTGGAGCCAGCCGAAATTTGCGCCGCGATATCGCGTGCTACTTCCAGTTGCTTTTCATGTTGCTTGCTGCTGTTGGCGTGGCTGCAATCCACCATAAGGGTGGTCGGCAATTTGGACTTTTCCAGTTCAGCACAAGCCGCCGCCACACTGGCCGCATCGTAGTTGGTGGACTTGCCACCGCGCAGAATCACATGGCAGTCCTTGTTGCCCTTGGTCTGCACGATCGCCACCTGACCATTTTTGTGCACCGACAGAAAGTGGTGGGCTCCGGCAGCTGCCTGTATCGCATCGGTCGCGATCTTGATATTGCCATCGGTACCGTTCTTGAAGCCAATGGGTGCCGACAGGCCTGAAGCCAGCTCGCGGTGCACCTGGCTTTCGGTCGTGCGGGCACCGATGGCGCCCCAGGAGATCAGGTCGCCCAGGTACTGGGGCGAAATCACATCCAGAAACTCGCTGCCGGCGGGCAGGCCCATGCGGTTGATCTCAATGAGCAGTTG
>CANFNO010000126.1 GCA_947447845.1 Burkholderiales bacterium
AAAGAGCAAGGTAGTTCGGCCTTGCCGCCACACCAGTCCCAGCGCCAGCAGTAAAAGCAATTGCAGCAGGCCTGTGCGTGAACCGGAAGCAGCGTCGGCCGACACCAGCAGGATGACGAGCAAGGTGATCAGCGCGTGTGTCGCCGGACTTTGTCTATCCGATGGCGCCCGACTTGCTGCATGCGCCTGCCACCAAAGCAAGGCCGCAAGGCCAATGGCCAGCAAAGTGGCCAGTTGGTTGCGCTGGCGCAAGTTGGCATAAGCCTGTCCGGCTTCCACGTAGTTTATGAACGGGCTGAAGTGAGCGGCTAGCCCCAGGTATTGCAGTAGGCCCATCGCTGCGCTGGCGGTGGCTGCCGCCAGCCATGCGGCGGCAATGGCGCGCATGCGTGTGCTTGCGTCCACCTGCGCGACTTCCCATGCCAGCCAACACAGTGCAGCTGCGATCCAGACCGCAAGCGACTGCACCACGGGATGGGTGGGGCCGTAGGTTAGGGGGTTTAACCACGGTATGGTTAGCAGGTGAAGACAAGCAACTGAAGTACCAGCTTCGTTTTCATGGTTCAAGTTGCTTAGCATGCCTGAAGTTTGCGTGTATAGAGGAACCGAATGCTTCCAGGTATGTTTCTTCACGTAAACGAAATACCAACCCATCGAGACTTGGTTAGCAGTTCACTAAAAGAAAAGGCCTCCAAAAAAATTGGAGGCCTGTTGGGCGATTAAACCGGCCGCTCAAGCAGCCATTGCAAGATTAGCAACCGAAAGTCTTCGTATTTAGAGCACTGGCATAGCTGCAAGTTACAGCCCAACTCACGGAAGTACTATTCACTGTAGGCGTGAAAGTCACGGTGCTAGTGTTGTAGCCAGTGCCTATGTTTTGCATCGTAGCAACAATAGCACCTGTAGCTGCAGTTACCGCTATGCCACTGACTTCGGTTGTGGCGGTCGGTGCTGCAGATAAGCCCAAAGACGTCCAACCATTTGCTGTAATGGCAGCTACACCACCATTTTCTTGCGCGAACATAGCGACAGCAGCCTTAATCGGCTCTACCGCAACATTAACCTTTGCTAACTTGGCCTTGGTGATGTAGTCCTGATACTGGGGCAAAGCCACAGCGGCCAAAATACCAATAATGGCCACAACGATCATCAGTTCGATCAATGTGAAACCCTTTTGCACTTTGCGTGCGATGGAAGGACGTGTCATTTAAAACTCCAAGTATGTTTACAGAACCCAGGAAGAACCATGGGGCAAGCTATTACAGCAGGATTTATGCCATGCAAATAGCCTGCTATTTTTCGCATATTTAAAGCACCCATGCCTTTTGCGTGGACAAAATTTGTTTCACAGCTGCTTTAGGAACTGCCATTTGCGTGTCAATGCCCAAGAATCAGTGCATGAGACGATTTTTTGCGTGCCATTTCATCTCGCGGTACTTGTAACAGTTAGCATCTCAATCATGCAGGAATTTGAAATTAGCGTCGAGGCCACGATCGCCGTCACGGAACGAAGCCGCAGCACATGGTGGCGGCGCATAACCAGACGTGAAGTTACCCGCGTCGCGGATGATGCCAGCGGGCGCACCATGTTACTTTGGTCTGAAGTAGCGCCCATGGTGTGCATTTCCATGAGTTCTCGTGATCTCACCTATTTGCTTCGGGCCGATTCTGGCGATGCAAGCGCACAAAGTGATATCGGGCAATTATTTTCCACTGCGGGTAGACACACAGTTGCTCTCTATTGGATTCGCAAAGCTGCCGATCAAGAATATCCGGACGCTATGCAATGGCTGGGGCGCTGCTACTTGAGTGGTGACGGAGTACCCAAGAACGATAACCTTGGAGTTATGTGGATAGCCAAGGCTGCTGCGCATGGCCACTCAATAGCATTAGAGCAAATGGACTGGCTTACTTTCAAAAGTCGCATTTGAGGTCAAATTTGCTCTTGGATTGTTGGTTAAGACTAATTGAAGTTAATGCGCGGGACTCCAAATTTCTCTGCCATTGTGAATGCCGATTCACTTTCCTCCAACTTTCCACGATTTTTTAACAATATTGCAGATTGGAAGTAAGCCATACCAAAGTCTGGCTTAAGCCTTATCACGGTTTCTAAATCATCCTGCGCCAGTAGCAGTTCATTGTTGTAAAGATATACGCTGCTTCTACCCCAATAACCGTGAAAGGAATGAGGATCTTGGCGAATGACCCAATTGAAATCCGCCAACGCTTCTGCCATTTGTCCTTTTTTTGAGTGGAAAACGCCTAGGTTGTAATGAATTCGAACTGCACCGGAACAAGTTTCCTGTGGAAGTTTTTGTGCAGCTTCCTGCCAAAGACTTAGCTCGTCAGAAAACAAACTCAACCTTTGCCATGTGAGTGGTATCAAGCTCACCACTGCGAAAACAGCGATTCCACCAACCCAGCGGGCAGGCAGCATACTCATCAGCCCGGCAAGTGACAACAAAAATCCAGGTGCCCAAAGGTAACTGCGGTACAACACAATTGCCTCCTGAAATCGCACGGTGCTGAGTTCCACAAAAAATAAACTCAATGCCCAGAACAGACCGAAAGCGGCCAATTTCACCTCTGGCCGCACTTTGCTGGATACAAGAGAAAATACCAGCAGTCCCGCCAGCGCAAAAATAGCGATCGGCCCAGCGATCACCAAGTAAGAGTGAGCCAAAAAGCCAAAGTCCGGTCGGATATCAACGCTGAGCCCAGACGGATCGGGCCACCACCAAAACCCAAAGTAGCGGAAGAAAAATAGACACTGAAGAGAGGCACTCAACATCCAGTTGCCCAATCTGGACCCCTGATCCGGAAAATCAAGCGCACTGACCATGTCCTGTGCATCTGGCTCGTAGGCAACACCAACTAGACCCAGCTTTAGTGACGCAACCCAAAGCGCGACGGGAAGCGCTGTGGCCACGAACGCGACAAGAGCACCGAATCGATCTTGCCTCACCAAATCCTTGTTAACAAACACAATGCCGATGACTCCGATGAAACCGGTCAGGGCATGCTCTTTGGACAAGGCGGCCAGACCAAAGCAAACCCCAGCCCAAACAGCTCTTGGCCAGCTAAGCGCTGACAAGGCCTTGTCAAACTGCCAGGCGCTGAGTAACAAAAAAAAGGTTGCAAACAAAATAGTGCGTTGAACAAGATAGCCCACTGCATATACCGCTACCGGATGGACTACAAAAATGATTGCAATTGCCGCGGCGGTTACAAATGCCCGCGCGGGAGAGATGATTTTCCTTAGCAACCGACGCCCCAACATAAACAATAAGAAAGCGTTTAATGCATGCAATAGCAGCGACACATATCGGGAAATACGCAAATTTCCACCTGAAATGACATTCTCTAAGCCCAATGTGAAATAGGGGAATTGCCGTGGAACAAGAGAAAACGGAACCTGTGCGTAGTCGAAAAGTGCGGTCGACCTCAGAATATTCGGGTCATCAAAAACCAAAGGGTTATCGCGCCAAGGTGAATAAAGTGATGCACTGACGCAGGCCAGCAGTAACGCCAAAAAGAAGAGATGTTTTGCGCGGATTTCCATTGACCCTATTGAATATGAACTTGAATCATTTTTGGGCTTCCAGAACCAAAAGAAGGAAGCCGACCGTACGGTCGGTGCTGCGTAGCAGCGATAAGGTGAAATCTAACCGCTGTGTGCACAAGCTCTATTTGATACACACTTGCCGCACCATCTTCAAGTCGGTCAACCCCATCATGATCTTTTCCATGCCGTCCATTTTCAGGGTGCGCATGCCACCTTCTACGGACGCTGCGAATAGCACGGCGACGCGGGCGCGTTCCTGGATTAGCTTTTTGACGTCGTCGTCGGCCACCAGTAACTCATGCAGGCCGACGCGGCCTTTGTAGCCGGTCTTGTTGCATTTGTCGCAGCCCACCGCGCGGTAGAGCTTGATCTGGCCATTTTCACCATAGGTCTGCATCCATTGCGCGACCATTTTCTTGCTCTCACCGGCGTAGTCCTGTTCCCAGGCCTTGGAGTGACGCAGTTCTTCGGCGTACTCGGCGGCAAACAGGCGCATCTCTTCTGCATCGGGGACGTAGCTCTCCTTGCAGTCGCACAGGCGTTTGGCCAGGCGCTGGGCCAGGATGCCAAGCAGCGCGTCGGCGAAGTTGAACGGGTCCATGCCCATGTCCATCAGGCGGGTGATGGATTCAGGCGCCGAATTGGTGTGCAGGGTGGAGAACACCAGGTGACCGGTCAGCGAGGCCTCCACACCCATCGACACCGTTTCTTTGTCGCGCGACTCGCCAACCATGATGATGTCGGGGTCGGCCCGCAAGAAAGCGCGCATGACCAAGGCAAAGTCAATCCCGGCCTTCTTGTTGATTTGCACCTGGCGCAAGCCCTTCTGGGTGATTTCCACCGGGTCTTCGGCCGTCCAGATCTTGGTGTCGGGCTTGTTGAGAAACTTCAGGATCGAATGCAGCGTGGTGGTTTTACCTGAACCGGTGGGGCCGCAGACGTAGAACAAGCCATAGGGTTTGGTCACCGTGGCCTCCAAGCGCGCTTTGTTGTGCGGCGTGAGGCCCAGCTTTTCCAGCGGGATAGGTTCGCCCGCCGCCAGAATCCGCATCACCACGTCTTCCACTCCACCTGCTGTGGGAATGGTGGCCACCCGCAGTTCGATGTCCAGCGGGCCGTATTTCTTGAACTTGATCTTGCCGTCCTGCGGTTTGCGGCGCTCGGAGATGTCCAGATCGCACATGATCTTCAAGCGCGTCACCATGGCCTGGCGGAAGTGTGCCGGCACTTCGACATAGGGCGCCAGGCTGCCATCAACGCGGAATCGGATGCCGGTCTTGAACTTGCCTGGCATGGGCTCGATGTGGATGTCGGAGGCCTTCTGGTTATAGGCGTCGATGATGACCTTGTTGACAAACTTGACCAGTTCGTTGTCTGCTGCGGCGGATTCCAACGCGGAGTCTTCGTTGCTGCCGTCGTCCAGTGGGCCGCCATCCATGCCGGCCAGCAAATCATCAATGGTCGTGGTATCGGCCGCGGCGCCAAACAGTTGTGCCAAGGTCTGGTCAAAGTCAAAGTGCGTGCTGACGCGGTAGGCAAACTTGCTAAAGCGCGGAAACACCTGCGGCACGATGCGCGATCCACGCACCGCCTCAGGGTCCTTACACATGATGATGAGACCCTCGGGCGACTCTTCCAGCGGAATCCAGCCCTGCTCTTGGACAAACTCACGCTTGAGCACACCGTGCAACGATTCAATGCGCAGACGCCCCGGATTGAACGGCTCATAAGGCTCACCAAAGAACTTGGACAAGGCCGAGCCAATTTGTACCGGTTTTAGCTTGAACTGGGCAATCAGCAATTGTTCGACTGGCAACTCCTGGTTGCGTGCATCTTGCACGCAGTGGCCCAACTCTTCCTCGGTAAGCAGCCCGTCGGCCACTAACCCGTCGTACTTGGTGGCTTTGCGACGCTGCCCTCCCTCGGCTCGGGTGGCGCGCTGCCGGATGGCTGTGGCCAACGTCTTGCAGACTTCCGACACGCCATCGAGTTCCAGCGCACCAAAGGGCTCATCGCTCTTGTTGTTGATGACTTGCAACACGCCGTGCAGGTGTTGACCTTCCAGAATCGGTGCCACCAGCATCTGGCGCGTGCGGTAGCCCGAGCGGCGATCAACCTCTTTCAAGAAAGTGAGGGACGGGTGGATGCGCTTGAGCGCCTCATCGTCATACACGTCCTGAAGGTTAAGCGCTTTCTTGCTGAAGGCCGCATAACCGGCAATGCTTTGCGGCGAGATCGGCAACTTGAGGTCGCGGCTGCTGTTCAGCCCGGTCTTGATTTTGGACACAATCGCGGTGCCGTCTTCGTTCACCGCATACAGCGTCAGCCGGTCGGCATTGAGCAGTTTGCAGATGTCCTGGCTGGTCTCCAGCATGATCTGTTCGACGTTTTCGGTGTCGTGAATGCGCGAAGTAACCTGGTGCAACTGGCGATAAAACAGGGCCTGAAAGGTCATGCCCCGCTTTTGCGAAGGCAGCTTTTGCGATTCAAAGAAGGCCTGCTCCGGCGAACTCTCGGAGCCTTGTAAGGGCACAAAGGCGCTCATACGTTGAACTCCTGACCGGCGCGCAGCCAGTGAATATCGTGGGTAACGTGGGCACCGAACGGCTGTGTCTGATCAAAGAGCTGAATCTCAGACATGATCATTTCCGTTTCCGCCGGCTTGGTGTGCGTGATGTAGATGGGATAGCGCAGGTCCCTGGAGATGTTATCGAGCTCCTGCGCCAGCGATTCCGGCGACAAATGCAGGCTGCGGCGCGCCAGGTCTTTTTCCCGATTGCTAAACGCCGTCTCAATTACCAGCATGGCCACGTTGAGCTGATTGACGCGCTCCCAAAAAGCCGGGTTTCGCTCCGTATCGCCGCTAAAGACCCAGCAGCCGTTGCCTGCAGTGATCGCAAATCCGGCAGCCGGCACGGTGTGCACAGCCGGCAAGACTTCCACCACCTTGTTGCGAAACTCCAGAGTTTGTCCCGTCTTGATTTCGTGAAAGGCGATGAAGGGCTGCTCGACCGAGGGAATACGGGTGAAATCAGGCCAGATTACATCGTTGAAGATGTGGGTTTTCAGGGCGGCAATGGTGCCGGCCAGTGCGTAAATGTTCAACGGCTTCTGGCGCTGTGACGCCACCGAGTCCACCATCAACGGCAGTGCGGCCACGTGGTCCAGGTGGGAATGGGTCAACAAAACGCTGTCCACAGCCCGCATTTCGTCCAGCGTCAGATCACCCACGCCGGTGCCGGCATCCACCAGCACGTCGTTGTCGATCAGGAACGACGTGGTTCTGCAGTCTTTGGCGATGGCGCCGGAGCAACCTAGTACACGAACTTTCACAACGGGCGCCTCATTTGGTTTCGAAATTGGTGGCGCCATCCCACTCGGGATCAAACGGCAGCAATCTCATGGAGGCTACCCGTTCCGCGTACAACTGGTACAGGTATTTTTTGGCGTTCATGCGCATTAAGTTGATCAGGAGCACATCTGCCTGGTCCCAATTCTGGGTCCGATAGGCTTTTAGAAAGCTGCCCCAGGTCTTGAGTTCGGTGGCGGCTTCTTCGCTCAGCCGGTTGGCGGGAGCCATGGGCCAGAATATAGCAACTGCCAATTCCTTGCCCTTCACGCGAACCCGGTCCAATTCCTGCCACGCAAAGTCGGGCGCCAGTTTGCGCGTGGACTCGCTGACAACAATGTCCACTCCATAGGCCTTGGAAAGCCCTTCCAGCCTGGAGCCCAGGTTTACTGAATCCCCGATCACCGTGTAGGCCCGGCGGATATTGGAGCCCATATCCCCCACGCACATGGTGCCGGTGTTCAGGCCAATGCCGATACCGATTTCCGGCAGATTTTTAGCCCTGT
>CANFNO010000127.1 GCA_947447845.1 Burkholderiales bacterium
AACCGCCTGCTTGATGGTTTCGTTGCTGGGCATTTCCATTTCGATATGCAGCGGTGTCTTGTGTTGCGCAAACAGCCGCTCCATGGCCGCGCGTGTGCCCGATCCATCTTCGCGCACCACAAACTTGTAATCGGCCAAGGCTGAAAAGGGAAGTTGCTTGCGCCGCACAAGCGGGTGATTTGGGGCTGCAACGATGGCCAGTGGATTGGTTGCGAAGGCCGTGGCCTCACAGTCAATATCGGCGGGTGTTCGACCCATCACCACCAGATCGACCTCATTGCGAGCCAGCAGGCCCAACACGTTCTCCCGGTTTTCAATTTGGAGTTGCACGTGGATGCCATCAAATAACTTGGCAAACTGCACCAGCAACATGGGAACGAAGTATTTGGCGGTGCTGACCACTGCCAGATCGATGCGCCCCTTTTTGAGGCCAATGTGGTCAGCCATCTCCGCTTCCAGGTTTTTAAGCTGACCCATCGCAGCTTGCGAATGGGCCAAAAACACTTCGCCCGCGTGAGTCAGTCGGATGTTTCGTCCCACTGGTTCAAAAAGAGCCAGTCCAAAGGCTTCCTCCAATTGCCGGATCTGCATGGAGACAGCGGGCTGGGTCACAAACAAACGTTCGGCAGCCTTGGATACCGACTTCTGGCGTGCAACTTCCAGGAAAGTCTGAAGCTGCTTAAGTGTGTAGGGGCGCATGCTGCGAACCGTTATGGTTTTGTTGCATTAGAAAAAGCTGATGAATTTTCTACAAAAGGTGATTGGAGTTTATTGAATTGGCAATTTAAAGTAAATCCGTGGTTGCTTATGCGTGCGACCTGATTCCCTAAGCAGGCTGCGCAGCTGGGCTGGCCCCAGTGATCACCCCGACTCTTTGCACTGAATGAAAGCCCCCATGACACAGCCTGATTTTTCCCCCATCACCATGCGCCTGGCGCCCTCCATCCTGTCTGCCGACTTTGCCCGACTGGGCGAGGAGGTGCGCTCAATCGAAGCGGCCGGTGCTGACCTGGTGCACTTTGATGTGATGGATAACCACTATGTGCCCAACCTGACCATCGGGCCACTGGTGTGCGAGGCGATACGCCCGCATGTGCAGATACCCATCGATGTGCATCTGATGGTGGAACCGGTGGACGCGCTGATTCCGCTGTTTGCCAAGGCGGGTGCCAACATCATCACCTTTCACCCGGAGGCCTCGCGCCATGTGGACCGCACGCTGTCCATGATTCGCGAGCTGGGTTGCAAGGCTGGCCTGGTGCTCAACCCGGCCAGCCCACTGGAATGGCTGGACCATGTGATGGACAAGCTCGACATGGTGCTGCTGATGAGCGTGAACCCTGGCTTTGGCGGGCAAAAGTTCATCCCTTCGACTCTGGGCAAGCTGCGTGCTGTGCGCCAGCGCATTGATGCACATATGGCGCAAGGGGGGCAACCGATCTGGCTGGAGGTGGACGGCGGCGTCAAAACCGACAACATCCAGACCATAGTGCGTGCCGGGGCCGATACCTGCGTGGCTGGCAGCGCTGTCTTTGGCGCGCCAGATAGTGGCGGCGGCTACATGGGCGTGATGGCGGAACTGCGCCGTCAGGCATTGGCGCGTTAGGCTCACAGGCCGGGGGCGCGTCGCCCGAATGCAGCGCAAAGAATTGACAACTTGGAAAGAAGACTATGCCATTGACCAACCGTTCCACGCTGACCCAGTTTCTGATTGAAGAACGCCGTCGCTTTCCCGAAGCCAGTGGTGACTTCAATGCGCTCATTTTGGATGTCGCCATTGCCTGCAAGTCCATAGCCCGCGCGGTCGCGTTTGGCGAACTTGGTGGCGTCATGGGCAACCATGCCGCCGAGGAAGGTGGCAGCGTCAACGTGCAAGGCGAAACTCAAAAGAAGCTCGACGTGCTCAGCAACGATGTCTTCATCCATCGCACCGAATGGGCTGGCAATTTGGCCGGCATGGCCTCGGAGGAAATGGACTTGCCCTACCAGATACCAGGGCAGTACCCGCGTGGAAAATACCTGTTGGTGTTTGACCCATTGGATGGCTCGAGCAACATCGACGTGAACGTGTCTGTGGGCAGTATCTTTTCAGTGCTGCGCGGGCCCGACACAGGCGCTGATGTGACCGAGGCGGATTTTTTGCAACCGGGCGTGAAACAGGTGGCAGCAGGCTACGCGCTGTATGGGCCAACCACCATGCTGGTGCTGACCGTGGGCGACGGTGTGAACGGCTTCACGCTGGACCCGAATTTGGGCGAGTTCATGCTGACCCACCCGAAGCTGAAGATTCCTGAAGACACGCAAGAGTTTGCGATCAACGCTTCCAACAGCCGGTTCTGGGAAGCACCTGTGAAGCGCTATGTGGATGAGTGCCTAGCCGGCAAAACCGGACCGCGCGGCAAAGACTTCAACATGCGCTGGATTGCCAGCATGGTCGCAGAGGCACACCGCATCCTGATGCGTGGCGGGGTCTTCATGTATCCGCGCGACACCAAGGATTTGTCCAAACCCGGGCGCCTGCGATTGCTCTACGAGGCCAACCCGATTGGCCTGATCATGGAGCAGGCAGGTGGGCGTGCAAGCACTGGTGAAACCGCCATGCTGAAGGTTCAACCCACTGCGCTGCACCAGCGCATCGGCCTGGTGTTTGGCTCAAAAAATGAAGTGGAACGCATTGAGCGCTATCACACCGAACCGGCCCGTAATGAACTGATCAACCCACTCTTTGCAGAGCGCAGTTTGTTCCGCGACTGACACGCACATAGCCAATGACAAGAAATTCAACGACCAGGAGACAACGCCATGTCTGAACGCCACCCCATCATTGCCATCACCGGCTCCAGCGGTGCCGGGACCACCTCGGTGACCCGCACTTTTGACAATATTTTTCGCCGTGAGAGCGTCAACGCGGCGGTGATTGAAGGCGATAGCTTCCACCGCCACGACCGCAAGGAAATGAAGGTCCGCCTGGCTGAGGCTGAGGCACAGGGCAACAAGAACTTCAGCCACTTCGGGCCGGAGAACAATCTATTCCCTGAACTCGAAGCCCTGTTTCGCGACTACGCGACCACCGGCACTGGCAAGCGCCGCAAATACCTGCACGACACGGATGAGGCCGCGCCCTACCAGCAGGAGCCTGGCACCTTCACAGCGTGGGAAGATGTGCCTGCGAACACCGACCTGTTGTTCTACGAAGGCCTGCATGGCGCCGTGGTGACGCCCGAGGTCAACATTGCCCAACATCCCGACCTGCTGATCGGGGTGGTGCCGGTGATCAACCTGGAGTGGATTCAAAAGCTGTACCGCGACAAAAAGCAGCGTGGCTACAGCACCGAGGCGGTGACCGACACCATCCTGCGTCGCATGCCCGACTACGTGAACTACATTTGCCCGCAATTCATGCACACGCATGTGAACTTCCAGCGTGTGCCCATGGTGGACACCAGCAACCCGTTCATTGCGCGGGAAGTGCCAAGCCCCGACGAGAGCATGGTGGTGATTCGCTTTGCGCAACCCAAGGGCATCGATTTTCAATACCTGCGCAGCATGGTGGATGGCAGCTTCATGAGCCGCGCCAACACCATCGTGGTGCCCGGCGGCAAGATGGAGCTAGCCATGCAGCTGATATTTACCCCGTTCATCTGGCGCATGATGGAACGCAAGAAGAGGGCTGGCTGAATTGGCGGCCGTCTAAATCAACCTGGCGGCTGCGAGCTTGCCTCATTCGACTTCCGGATGAAATACCATAGGAAGACAATGACCATGCCGAAGCAGAGGGCTGCAAAGTAATCCTAGAACGCGTGTTCGCCTGATCGCGCTTGCAGCCATATCCGAAAACCCATGAACACTGAACAGCAAAAAAGATTTCTTCAATCCACAGCATGGCTGCGGCCGTACACAAGGCGGGCTACCGCCTTTTCGATGAAGACTTCGGGTTTCCTGCCCGCAGCGATAAGGAATCTTCCGCTGAAGTTGGTAAAGCAAATTCTTGCGGGCTATCAAAAGCGCGCGGAGTCAAGTGGCAAGTCTTGTTGATCGCGAAGAACTCTCACCCGCCAATGGCACGGCTGATCCACTGCTCAAGACTGGCTGCCGGTTGGGCTCCTGAAATACGGGCGATCTCCTTGCCCGACTGAAAGATGGCCAGCGTGGGAATGCTGCGGATGCCATATTGCGCGCCCAAGGACTGCTCTTCATCGGTATTCACCTTGATGAAACGTGCGCGGGAGTCCATTCGGGCGCTCACCTGGGCGAATGCCGGAGCCATTGCCTTGCACGGTCCGCACCAAGGTGCCCAAAAATCGACCACCACAGGCACATCGCTTTTGGTGATTTGGGCAACAAAAGCTGCCTGGTTGACCGATGGCGGGGTCAGCCCAAACAAGGGTTGGTGGCATTTGCCGCAGTTGATCTCTTTCCCGTCACGCTGAGCTGGAATGCGGTTGACAGCGTTGCATGAAGCACATACCGCGTGAAGTTGGTTTTGCATAGGGACTCCGACCTTTAACTCTGATTGATCATACCCATTGGGGTATGCTTTACTGTCTACCCATATGCGATCCGACAACGCAAATTTCAAGATATCCATTTTCAACATGACCCATTCAAGCACCACCCCATTTACCGACCCCGCACAGACCTGGAATGCGCGCTTCGCCAAAGACGGATTTGTTTTCGGCACGGAACCCAATGAATGGCTGCAGCGCAATGCAGCCAGCTGGAAGCCGGGTTCCCGCGTTCTTAGTGTGGCGGATGGCGAAGGCCGAAATAGCGTGTGGCTCGCGAAGCAAGGTCACCATGTCGATGCGTTTGACATCTCTGAGGTGGGCGTTGCCAAGGCCCGGCGTCTTGCAATGGATAACCAGGCAATCGTGAACTTCACTGTTGCCAGTTGCGACGACTTTTCCTGGCCAGAGAATCATTACGATGGTGTCGCAACCATCTTTGTGCAGTTTGCAGATCCGGACCTTCGCACCCGGCTATTTGCCAATATGGTTCGTAGCCTCAAGCCCGGTGGCTCTCTGATATTGCTGGGCTACACCCCCAAACAACTTGAATTCCGCACGGGTGGGCCTTCGGTACTCTCGCATTTGTACACACCAGACATGCTGCGCGAAGCGTTTGGCGATTTGGACATTCAAATCATGGATGAGTACGAGACAGAGCTGAGAGAAGGTGACGGTCACAAGGGCCAATCTGCAGTCATTGGGCTGGTGGGCGTGCGCCGCTAGCGCGCAAGCGATGGAAGGTCCGATGACGGACCATCAAAATATGGACCATACAACGCACATGAAAATGATGGTTGAATCACAACGGTAAAGGGACGGTCGTACACTGGCGTCAAAGTGCATCGAAACTTTAGTCGCATTGAGTCACCGAACCGCTTTCTATGCAAATTTTTACTGTCGGCGGAGCTGTTCGAGATGCCTTGTTGGGCATCCCGGTACACGACCGTGATTTTGTTGTTGTTGGAAGCACTCCAGCAGAAATGCTCAACTTGGGCTTTCGACAGGTTGGGTCTGATTTCCCCGTCTTCTTGAATCCGACCACCCACGAAGAATATGCTTTGGCACGGACCGAGCGCAAGACTGGGGTCGGGTACCAGGGTTTCAGCGTCGATGCCTCACCGGACGTCACTTTAGAAGAGGACCTCTCTCGCCGTGACCTCACCATCAATGCCATGGCCCAAGCTGACGATGGAACACTTATTGATCCGTTCAATGGACGCTCGGACCTCTCACGACAGGTGCTGCGCCATGTAGGCCCGGCGTTCGCCGAAGACCCGGTTCGGATTTTGCGAATCGCCCGTTTTGCGGCACGTTTCACGGACTTTACGGTGGCTCCGGAAACGATGACGCTGATCCGAAACATGGTCATCGACGGTGAAGCTGACCATCTGGTGGCCGAGCGCGTCTGGCAGGAATTGGCCCGAGGACTTATGGAAAAAATGCCCTCGCGCATGCTGGATTTGCTACGCGATTGTGGTGCTTTGAGCCGCCTGCTGCCGGAGGTCGACAGGTTGTTCGGAGTAAGCCAGCCGGTCCTGCATCACCCGGAAGGATGTGTTGGCACCCACGTCAAACTGGTACTTGACTATGCGGCGCAGCAAGGCTTTAGCCTGCCCGTGCGCTTTGCTTGCCTGACGCACGATCTGGGTAAAGGCACCACTCCGGCGGACATGTTGCCGCGCCATATCGGCCACGAGGAACGTGGCATCAAGTTGTTGCAGGCACTGTGCAAGCGGCTGCGCGTGCCACGTGAATGCGCGGAGTTGGCTGAAGTGGTGGCACGTGAGCACGGCAATATTCATCGCTCAGCGGATTTGGATGCGTCTGCCACGCTGCGCCTGCTGGAACGCTGCGACGCCATCCGCAAGCCCGGACGCTTTGCCGAAGTGCTGCTGACATGCGAATGCGATGTGCGGGGAAGGGCGGGTCTGATGGATACCCCCTATCCGCAGAGCGAACGCCTGCTGCGGGCTTTGGATCAGGTGCTGTCCGTTGCCACCGCCCCGGTGGCTGCTGCGGCTGCGCAGCAGGGCGCCAGCGGTGACCAAATTGGTGCAGCCGTGCGCCGGGCCCGTCTGCTCGCTCTGTCCGCAACTAGCTAGTACCCATTTGTCAGATAGGGAGACCCTTGGTGTTTCCCCTAGTGTGCAGATTCCCTGAAACCGTGATACTTGGTTTTCTGTCCGAACTAACTCATGCCCAGCATGATGGGCAACGGCAGGAAGTCATTTAACACAGGTGCCCTAAATGGGCTTTTTTTCTGGAGACACATATGAAATTTAAACGTCAATTGACCGCATTGGCATTTGCCATGGCCGCAGGTTCTTCTTTCGCGCAACTGGTTGTCGGTGTGAGCTACGACGCATTCCAGGAAGAACGCTGGAAAACTGACGAAGCCGCCATCAAAGCGGAATTGGCCAAGTCCGGTGCCAAGTACATCATGTCTGACGCCGGTGCCTCCACCGAGAAGCAACTGACAGACATCGACGGCCTGATTGCCAAGGGTGCCAAGGTTCTGATCATTCTGGGTCGCGACAAAGACGCCATCCTGCCCGCTGTCAACAAGGCCAATCAGCTGAAGATCCCAGTGATCGCCTATGACCGCCTGTTCGAAGCGCCCGGCGTTACGTACATCACCTTCGACAACAAGGAAGTCGGTCGCATGACCGCTCGCGCCATTCTGGCTGTCAAGCCAAAGGGCAACTTTGCCATCGTCAAGGGTGACCCAGGTGATGCAAACGCCAACTTCCTGCGCGAAGGCCAGGGCGAAGTGCTGGCTGCTTCCCTCAAGAGCGGTGACGTGAAGATCGTCGGCGAAGAGTACACCGCAGGCTGGAATCCCCAGAATGCCCAGAAGAACATGGAACAGATCCTGACCAAGAACGGCAACAAGGTTGACGCCGTGATCT
>CANFNO010000128.1 GCA_947447845.1 Burkholderiales bacterium
ACGCAGCCAGGGCGCCTCCGGGTAAGTGGGGTCGCCCAATTGCCGCGCGGCAAGAGCTACCGCTTTTTCCAGCAAATCCGGGTAGGTGAGCGAGCGCAGGGTGAAGCTGAGGCGGTCGGCACTGGCACTGCCTCCAAAGCTGGCGCCCAAGTCGGCCCAGGCATCGCTCAGACCGTTTTCGTCCAGGGCTGGCGCCGTGCCTCGCGCCTTCACGCCATACGCCGTGCCCGAAGCCATCAGATTGGCCAGGCCGGGTTTCTCTTTTGGATCGCGACGGGCACCGGCATCAAAATCGATTTGCACATCGACCATCGGAATGGCCGGGCTTTCCACCAGATACACCTGGGCGCCTGAGGCCTGCGTCCAATGGGCAATCGGAATGGCGGCCTGGCTGGCCAGGGCGCAGCACAGCAGCGCGGCGCCGGTCACGCCGCGGCGGATGGATTTCAGGGTTGTCGTGAGCAAGTTACGCATGGAATAGTTCACCGGATTTAGTGCCGAAGGCCAGGAATGGCGGGGCGAGGTCTGCGGACCTTGTCCAGCGGCTGCGGCAGCAGGGTGGCCACCGTCAGCGCATCGTCACCAAAGTATTTGGCGGCCACGGCTTGCACCTGTGCGCCAGTGATTTTGCGCAGGCGCGCGATCAGCTTTTCATCGGCATCAACGGGAAAGCCAATGGCCCAGTTGGTGCCCAGGATGCGCCCCTGGTTGAACACGCTGTCGAGCTTATAAATTTCGCTGGCAATCCACTGGTTTTTGACGCGCTGCAACTCGGCCTCTTGCACGCCTTCTTTGGCAAGCAGCGCCACCTGAGCGCGCAGTGCCGCCTCCACCTGCGCGGCAGTTTTGCCATCCGACGGCACGCCGTACAAAAAGCACAGCTCCGGTCCCCGCGCACCCAGGCCGCAATAGGCACCGGCACTGTCTGCCACATGGTCATCGCTCTGCGTCAGCGCCCGGTCCAGGCGCGCATTGTCATAACCGCTCAGCACGGCAGCCAGCACGGTCAGCGCCAGCGCATCGTTGCTGTCGGCATCGTTTTCGTGGTCCAGTGCTTCGGCCGTGATGCTGGGGATTTTGAAGGCCAACGTCACGCTGGCCTGCTCAGCCGGGGCCTTGAAGTCCAGACGGCGCAGGCCACCCTGCTCCGGCTCCACGCGCGGCTTGCGCTGCGGCAACGCGTGACCGGCAATGCCGCCGTAATACTTCTGTGCCATGGCGTAGACCGCATCCGGCTCCACATCCCCGGCCACCACAATCGCCGCATTGGCGGGGGTGTACCAGCGCTTGAAAAAGGCACGGGCATCGTCCGGCGTCAGGGCTTCCAGGTCACTCATCCAGCCCACAATCGGGCGGCGGTAGGGTGAGGCGGTAAACACCACCGCGTTCATGGCTTCGCTCAGGCGTGCATGGGAGTTGTCTTCGGTGCGCAGGCGGCGCTCTTCCTTCACCACCTCAAGCTCCTTGCGGAACTCTTCATCGCTCCACTGGCTGTTGGCAAAGCGGTCGGCTTCGAGTTGCATCACCTGCTCCAGCCGATTGGCCGGGATCTGCTGAAAGTAGCCGGTGTAATCCTTGCTGGTAAAGGCATTCTCACGCCCGCCCAGCGCAGCCACCTGGCGCGAAAAGTCTCCCGCCTTCACCGTAGGCGTGCCCTTGAACATCATGTGTTCCAGCACATGGGCCACACCGCTGGTGCCGTCCACCTCGTCCATGGAGCCCACGCGCACCCACAGCATGTGCACCGCAGTGGGGGCCCGGTGGTCGGGCCGCACGATCAGCGTCATGCCGTTGGGCAGGCTGTATTGCCGCACACTGGCGGCCTCTTGTGTTACGGCACTAGCATGCACGCCGCTAAGGGCCAGCAGCACGGCGCAACAGGTTTGAAGGCGCAAGCGCCAAGTGTTTAGGTGTTTCATAGAATGGAGACATTCTAAGAACGGCACCCATGTTCAGCTTTTTCAAGAAAAAATCCCCTCCCATCGCTCCGGTTGCGCCTGCAACGGCGGAGCACCTGCCTGATTCACCCGCGTCAGGCATCCCTGCGGCGCCACCCTTCGGCGCCAGCGCACCTGCGGTCAGCCCCGCTGCGCCCTCTGGCGGCTCCATGATTGGCAGTGCCCTGGCCGCGCCGATTGCGGTTTCCGACACGCCGACCGCGCCGCCCGAGCGACAGAAATGGCTGGCCAAGCTCAAGGCGGGTCTGGGCAAAACGGCCGCCAGCCTGTCAGGCGTGTTTGGCGGAAGCAAGATTGACGAGGCGCTGTACGAAGAGCTGGAAAGCGCGCTATTGATGGCCGACGCCGGTGTTTCGGCCACCCAGTTTCTGACCGACACCCTGCGCAAACGCGCCAAGGCTGCTGGCGTGACGCACCCGGTGGCGCTGAAGAACCTGCTGATCGCCATCCTGGCCGAACTGCTGCAGCCCCTGCAAAAGCCCTTGGTGATTGGCCAGCACACACCCACGGTGGTGATGGTGGCCGGAGTCAACGGCGCGGGCAAAACCACTTCCATCGGCAAGCTCACCCGCCATCTGGCCGAAGAAGGTGCCAGCGTGCTGCTGGCGGCGGCTGATACCTTCCGCGCTGCCGCGCGCGAGCAACTCAGCATCTGGGCCGACCGCAACACGGTGGAGATCATCAGCCAGGCCGGTGCCGACCCGGCAGCTGTGAGCTTTGACGCGGTGGCCGCTGGCAAGGCACGCGGCAAGGATGTGGTGCTGATCGACACCGCCGGGCGCCTGCCCACGCAGCTGCACCTGATGGAAGAGCTTAAAAAGATCAAGCGCGTCATTCAGAAGGCCGACCCCACGGCGCCGCACGAGGTGCTGCTGGTGATTGACGGCAACACCGGCCAGAACGCGGTGTCGCAAGTCAAGTCGTTTGACGATGCGCTGGGCCTGACCGGCCTGATCGTCACCAAGCTGGATGGCACGGCCAAAGGCGGCGTGCTGGCTGCCATTGCGCGTGAACGACCCATCCCCGTGTACTTCATCGGCGTGGGCGAGCAGCTCAACGAGTTGGAAACCTTTAACGCGCGTGAATTTGCCCAGGCCTTGCTGGCCTGATCGGCCCGGGCCCAGCCGATAGCCAATTGCCCGCCCCTTTTTCGACCTTTGCCTTGCTGACACCTTGACGACCACCTTGCCCCCCTTCGCAACCCGCCGCCGCGCCCTGACCCTGTTGGGCGGTGGCCTGGCCATGTCCGCCAGCAACCATGCGCTGGCCGTAGATGGCGCCTGGGAGGCAATCACCAAAGAGGCGCGCGGCCAGACTGTCTATTTCAACGCCTGGGCCGGCAGCGAAGCCATCAACGCCTACATCCGCTGGGCCGGGCAGCAAACGCTAGAGCGCTTTGGCGTGCGCGTGGAGCACGTCAAGATCAGCGATGCGGCCGATGTGGTCAAGCGCGTGCGCAGCGAAAAGGCCGCTGGCAAACAAGCGGGCACAGTCGATCTGGTGTGGATCAATGGCGAGAACTTTTTGGCCATGAAGCGCGAGGGCCTGCTCTATGGCCCCATCACGGGCAAGTTGCCCAACTTTGCGCTGGTCGATGTGCAAGGCAAGCCGACCACGCGACTCGACTTTGCCGAGCCGGTCGAAGGCATGGAAGCCCCCTGGGGCATGGCGCAACTCACCTTCATGGTGGACAGCAAGCACACGCCCAAACCACCGCAAAACATGCAGGAGTTGTTGGCCTTTGCCAAAGCCAACCCGGGCCGCGTGACGTATCCGCGCCCGCCGGATTTCCACGGCACCACCTTGCTCAAGCAGTTTCTACTGGACCTCAACCCGGCACGCGATGCGTTTTACAAGCCCGTCACGTCTGACGCCTTCGCCAAGGCCGCAGCACCCTTGTGGAGCTATCTGGATGCCCTGCATCCGCACCTGTGGCGCGCGGGCAAGCAGTTTGCCAACAACGCAGCCGCTGTGCGCCAGATGCTGGCCGACGGCGAGTTGCGCTGGGCGCTGACCTTCAACCCCAACGACGCCGCCAACGAGATTGCCGCCGGTCGCTTGCCCGAGAGCGTGCTTAGCTACCAGTTCAGCAGCGGCACCATCGGCAACACCCACTTTGTCGCCATCCCGGTGAACGCCAGCGCCAAACAAGGTGCGTTGGTGTTCGCCAACTTTTTGCTCGGCGCAGAGGCGCAAGCGCGCAAGGCCGACATCAACATCTGGGGCGACCCCACCGTGCTGGCCGTCGGCGCGATGAGCGCCAAAGATCAAACCCTGTTTGCCGGTAGAAGTGCACCGGGACAAGTGCACAATGCAGCCCCTGCCATTCCCGAACCGCACGGCTCCTGGATGGAGCCGCTGGAGAAGGAATGGCTCAGGCGCTACGGTGTGTGAAGCACCTACCGACCCGATCGTCCGTTCGAAGAAAATTTTGGGTATCCGGATTTTGATATTGGAAAACACGCATGAAGCCATCTATTGCCCTGCAAACAAACCGTGCTGCCATTCGCACTGTGGTTGAGCGTCATCGTGCCTGCAATGCGCGTGTTTTCGGTTCGGTGCTCCATGGTGATGATCACGAGGGCAGTGATTTGGACATCTTGATTGACCCAACGCCAAACACCACGCTGATGGATGTTGCCAAGATTCAAGTTGAACTGGAACAACTCTTGGGCGTGTCCGTGGATGTGCTGACACCCAAGGCTTTACCCGACAAGTTCCGTAATTTTGTATTGGCCGAGGCGGTTCCCGTATGAACAAAGCGTTGCGAGTACCAGATTACTTGAGCCATATTCTTGCTGCCATCGAGCGCATCGAGCGCCACACTGCTGCTGTTGACGAACTTGATTTTTTGAATAGCGAGTTGATTCAGGATGCGGTGATTCGCAACATCGAAATCATTGGTGAAGCCGCTAACAACATACAACGCGTTGACGCTGCATTTGCCGCAGCACATGGCGAAATTCCATGGCAGGTCATGTATGCCATGCGCAATCGTCTATCGCACGGCTACGACCAAGTGGATTTCGAAATGGTGTGGAGAACCATTGGCAACGACTTACCTGACCTCTACAAGTTGGTGAAGGCCGCATTCATTCAAATGGCGAGCCCCAGGGTATGAAGCGAAACCTTCGTTTAGACATTCAAATACAGCTCGTGATTCCTGCGGCATTCATGCCGCAAGCTATTTAATTGACCGCTATGCAAACCAAAATACTGCCCCGCCTGGAAATGGAATCGGCCCCAAACCCCACGGCTGCGGTGATCCTTCTGCACGGCCTGGGTGCAGACGGCAACGACTTTGCCGGTCTGGCCTCCGAGCTGGATTTGGCCGGTTGCCAGGCCATCCGCTTTGTCTTCCCGCATGCCCCCTCGATCCCGGTGACGGTGAATTCGGGCTACGTGATGCCGGCTTGGTACGACATCACAGGCACCGACCTGGTCAGCGACCAGGATGCCATTGGCATTAAGCGCTCCGAGTTGGCAGTGTTGGCCCTGATTGCCCATGAAATGCAACGCGGCATTGCCTCTGAAAACATCGTGCTGGCCGGTTTCAGCCAGGGTGCCGCGATGACTTTGCACACCGCCCTGCGCCTGCCCTTTGCGCTGGGCGGCATCATGGCTTTGTCGGGCTACCTGCCGCTGGCGGACCGCCTGCCGCTCGAGCGGTCGAAGGCCAATGACCAGACCCCCATCTTCATGGCGCATGGCATGCAGGACAGTGTCGTGATACCGCGCCGTGGTGAAGAATCGCGCGACATGCTGCAGGCGCTGGGCTACACAGTGCAATGGCATGGCTACGCGATGGAGCACAGCGTGATTCCCAAAGAATTGGAAGACATGGCCGCCTTTTTGCGCCAGGTACTTCCCGCCTCCGCGTGAGCAGCCCACCAATTGGTTTCGCCGCCAGGCCGCCCCAAGGCGCTCTGGACCGCCTGGCGGCCAGCCCCGAAAGGGAAACGCGCCCCCTCGGGGGGCAGCACAGCACACGAAGTGGCAAGCGTGGGGGCAATGTACTGGGGATTGATTTCGGCACCTCCAACTCCGCTGCCGCGCTAATCGATGCGAGCGGCGCCATGCAGGTCGTGCCGCTGGACGGCACCCGTGCCGAAATGCCCACCGCCGTCTTCTTCAACCAGGAAACCCACAGCGTGCTGTACGGCAGCGAGGCCATGCAGGCCTACCTGAGCGGCACCGAAGGCCGCCTGCTACGCTCACTCAAAAGCCTGCTCGGCAGCAGCCTGATGGACGAATACACCGCCGTGGGCGACCGCAGCCTGCGCTACTTTGACATCGTGGTGCTGTTCTTCAAGGAGCTCAAACGCCGCAGCGAGGCCCATGCGGGCCAAACACTCACGCACGCCATGCTGGGCCGCCCGGTGCACTTTGTCGATGACAACCCGGAGCGCGATGCGCTGGCGCAAGAGACGCTGGGCCGCGCTGCGATGGAAGCGGGTTTTACCCACATCGCCTACCAGCTTGAACCGATTGCCGCTGCTCTGGATTACGAGCAACGCGTGGCCCAAGAGACCGTGGCGCTGGTGGTGGACATTGGCGGCGGCACCTCGGACTTCACGGTGATCCGCCTGAACCCGGCGCGCGGCGCACAGGCCGACCGCAGTTCCGACATCCTGGCCACCACCGGCGTGCACATTGGCGGCACCGACTTTGACCGCCTGCTCGACCTCTCCACCGTCATGCCTCTGCTGGGCTACCGCCACATTGGCACCGGCAATCGGCCCGTGCCCAACAGCGTGTTTTTTGACCTGAGCACCTGGCACTTGATCCATCAGGCTTACACCCGCAAAGCCATGCACTTTGCCAAGGAACTGTGGACCGACTTTACCGACCAAGCCCTGCACAAGCGCCTGATGGCGGCACTCGAAGGCCAGTACGGCCACCGCCTGCTGGCAGAGGTCGAGACGGCAAAAATCAAATGCTCCACCAGCGGTGCCGACGCCGCAGTGCACTTGGAATTTCTGGCTGCTAACTTGGCACCCCACGTCACGGCCGCAGGCATGCAGCAAAGCTTGCAGGACGCGATTGCCCAGGTGGTGCGCTGTGCTCAGGATTGCGTGCTGCGCTCCGGCCAGTCGAATGTGGACGTGGTCTACCTCACCGGCGGCTCTTCGGCCCTGCAGCCGTTGGTTGCCGCGTTGCAAACCGCCATGCCACAGGCTACTTTGGTCTCGGGCAATTTGTTTGGCGGCGTGGCAGCAGGCCTGGCCTACGCGGGCTCCGCACTGCAGGTTTGAAGCCGTGCGGGCTTTCACTAGCTCCACCCGTTTCGTAGCCGTCGCGCTGCTGTGTCTGGTGTTTGTGCCGCTGGCCTGGAGCCTGGGCCACGCCGTGCTGGCGGGTGTCGATAGCGCTGCCTGGTTGGCACTCTGGCAGGACACCCAGGCCACTCACGCTTTGGGCATGAGTTTGTGGAC
>CANFNO010000129.1 GCA_947447845.1 Burkholderiales bacterium
TGACTATGTTGTGTATTGAGGCAATTGGCCTCGTCCACAACAGGAGTACCGCCATGCAATCATCGATTTCAACCGTCTCCCCACTGCGCCAACGCATGGTGGAGGACATGCGAATGCGTACGCTCGCACCCAAGACCCAAACGGCCTACATCCGGGCGGTACGCAAGTTCGCCAAGTTCCTGGGGCATTCGCCTGACACCGCCACCGATGAAGACCTGCGCCGCTTCCAATTGGATATGGTGGATAAGGGCACCTCACCCATTACGCTCAACGCCACCATCGTGGCCTTGAACTTCCTGTTCACGGTCACCCTGGGTCGTCCGGAGGCCATGGCCAAGATGCAGTCGGTGCGTGTGCCGCGCAAGTTACCCGTGGTTTTGAGCAAGCAAGAAGTGACCCGGCTACTGGGCTGCGTGTCCCACATCAAACACCAGACTGCGCTGTCAGTGGCTTATGGCACTGGGCTGCGTGTTAGCGAAGTGGTCGGACTCAAGGTCAGTGACATAGACAGCCAGCGCATGACGCTGCGTGTGCAGCAGGGCAAAGGCCGCAAGGACCGCTACGCCATGCTCTCTCCGGTGTTGCTAGAACGCCTGCGGGTCTGGTGGCGAGTGGCCCGTGCTCAGGGCAAGATGCTCGACGGTGGCTGGCTGTTTCCGGGCATGGATCCTCTGGACGCCTTGACCGCACGTCAGCTCAACCGCGCCATTCATGATGCCGCGATCATGGCCGATATCGACAAGCGCGTCTCCATGCATACCCTGAGGCACAGCTTTGCAACTCACCTGCTGGAACAGAAGGTTGATATCCGCGTCATTCAGGTTTTGCTCGGACACGAACGGCTGGACACCACTGCGCAGTACGTCCAAGTGGCAACCGACGTCCTGCGCGAGGTCATCAGCCCACTGGAGTCAACGCTCAACCCGATACTGCGGCAGCCCGAACTGATCCCATAGGCCACCCCATGGGGCCTGGTGCCCTGGAGGTGGCGGACATCTTCCGCGCCCATGGGCCAGCCTGGCGGCTTGCTCAGCGCTCCCACCTGAGCCTGGGTCAGCTCAAGGTCATGTCAGCCATTGAACAGTGCCGCACTGCGGCGCTGGGGGGACACGTTTTGCGTTGTCCGGATTGCCAGCACGATCAGTTGTCCTACAACTCCTGCCGCAACCGCCATTGCCCCAAGTGCCAGTCCGCAGCAGCCAAGCGTTGGTTGGAAGCACGGCAGGCTGATCTCTTGCCGGTGGATTACTACCATGTGGTCTTCACACTGCCGGCCCCGATCAGCGACATCGCCTACTACAACAAGGCCGTGGTCTATGGCCTGCTGTTTGAGATCGCCGCTGAGACGCTGACCACCATTGCCGCAGACCCCAAACATCTGGGGGCCGAGGTCGGCGTGACGCTGGTGCTGCACACATGGGGCTCGGCGCTGACGCACCACCCCCATGTGCACGGCATCGTGCCGGGTGGGGGTCTCTCACTGGATGGCAAGCGTTGGGTGTCCTGCAAGCCCGGATTCTTCCTGTCGGTGCGGGTGCTCTCTCGCCTGTTTCGTCGTCGCTTCCTTGAAGCGCTGGAGGAAGCACATCGTGCGGGCAAGCTGCAGTTCTTTGGTGACAGTGCTTGTCTGGCTGATCTAAAAGCATTTGCCAAGTGGCTCGCGCCACTGCGCAAGATTGAGTGGGTGGTGTATGCCAAACGCCCGTTCGCCGGACCCGAAGCCGTGTTGGCTTATCTGTCGCGCTACACGCACCGCGTGGCAATAGCCAACTCCCGGCTAGTTGCAATGGACGGGCACGGCGTGACGTTTCGCTGGAAGGACTACCGGGACAAAGCTAATCCGGACAGACCGCGTCACAAGACTATGACGCTCACGGCTGATGAGTTCATGCGCCGCTTCCTGCTGCATGTGTTGCCAGGTGGCTTCCACCGCATCCGTCACTTCGGCCTGATTGCCAATAACGGACGCAAAGAGAAGCTTGCGGTTGCGCGCGAACTCTTGAACGTGGTGCCTGCTGTCGCAGTCACCGAGGCCAACGGTGACCAAGCAATGGATGAGCCGGTGCGCCCGACATTTATGTGTGCGCACTGCGGCGCACAGATGATTGTTCTTGAGTCGTTTGTGCGTGGGCAGTCGATTCGTGCACCACCTACTATGCAGGGGGTGCCATGAACCCATGCTCGCCAAGCTGGTTGCATATCAAACTGACGCTGTACAGCGAGTCAGTTGGGGAAGGCTTGGCCGTATCGCGTTTGGTCTGCAAATGTGGTCCTTCATGCAAAGGACATCTGCATCGTTTGAAGCGAGCTTGCACAAGTTCCTACACAGAACAAGCCCACACCACAGTCCGTGCTGACTTCGTGGTCGCGCCTGGCAATCTCAAATCCCCATAGCCGCACCATCTGAACTCGGCCCGTCTCGGTCCCCGCGGTTTCCTCCCTCGAGGTTTATACGACGCCCAACCTTGTGAAACATCGGAATTGGGTTGGCACGCCGCTGCGGCCGGGCATCCTACAAACCTAAACGTTTGCAGTCTTACTGATTTACGATTTTCCCGCCCGAAAGCGGCCGTTGCAACCTAACGCACGACAGTCAAATTTCTGACGATCATCGGCCATAACCTGCTGCCTGAGCTTGGACTGTTTATTCACTATGCGGACTGGAACGCGTGCAGGTCAGCCCTGAGTGGCTAAAACTTCGCCTGTAGCCCTGCGTAGATTGTGCGTGGCGCACCGAGCGAGAGGAACTGCTCGTCCGCTCCTGTCGTAACGTTGTTCGTTGCCAGTGCGCCGTAGGTTGCGTACTTCACTTCAAATAAATTGTTGACGCCAGCGTAAAGACTAAAGCGCTTGTTAACGCTGTGCTGGACATCTAGTTTTACCGTAGTGAAGCCCGTGACCTGACCATTTACATCCGCGTTGTTGTCGTCACCGCGCGCGAAGGTTGAACCCTGTGACTGAATGCCAAGTGCCAATCGGGTCTGGGCAGTCACGGGATAGCTGAAGCGGCTCTTGAAGACCCACTGCGGAATGCCGGGTATCAGATTGCCTGCCTGCACAGGTGTGGCTGCAGCGCTGTTGGATGTATTTGCCACTGTAAAGCTAGATTGGTAAGTTGCTTCAATGCGGTCCAAGTCAAGGGAGTAATCCAACTGCCCCAGCTTGCCATCCAGACCAATCTCAATGCCTTGCCGAAGTGTTTGCCCCACATTCGAGAAGTACCCGGTGGTCAGTGAACTCTGGTTGAAAAGAATGTCGTTCTCAAGTTCCGTACGGTAATAAGAGGTGCGCCACTTCAGCAGGTTGGCAACATTGCCCCGCATTCCCACCTCATAGGTTTTTGAAACAACAGCTTGAAGTTCTGGGTCTGCGCCAAAGGCATTCGGCACGCCACTGCATGGTGCTGCGGGGTCGGCACACGCCAACTCAATAGCTGATGGTGTTCGGAAGCCTTCCGCGTAATTGCCAAACGCTGTCAGGTCAGGAGCCACCACGTAGGTAAATCCCAAAGAAGGGTTAAACCGTTGGTAACTATGCTCTCCGGTCACGGCAGTCGCCAGGCCGATGCCAGCATTCAGGTCGCACAAATCGTTGTCGATACAGGAGGTACCGGAAAGTTTGAGACTTGCATAGTCAAAGCGTGCTGAGGCAGTCACCGAAAGCTTGTCGGTGGCATCGATGGTGCTGGTCGCAAAGATGCCATAGCGTTGGTTACTGGACTTGATGTCCGCTTGAGACATAAATGCACCGGCTGCCACCATACCGTTCGTAGAATCCAGCGTTGCGTACTGGCCGCTGTTTGCAAATGAAGTATCACTGTATTCAGCATTCACCCCCACAGTTGTGATTTGGTTTTTGTTGAATACAAAGTCAGTATTGCTCCATTGCAGGTTGGTACCCACGATCTGTTGTTTGTAGTGGGCCAACAAATTAGCTGCAGGACAGTCAATTGTTGAATTGGTGGTGCAACTCGGGTCGTTAGTGGAATCAGCAGGCGCCAAGTTGATATTGCTGTTCAGGATGTCCCGCGTGATGTCGCGAAAATACAGGTTGCCCGAAATGGTGTTGGACTCGTCCAAACCGACATTGGCCTGTGCATTGACCATGAATGTCTGTGACCCTGTGTAATCAGGGTGGGAATATCCTTTTGCAGCGTTATCCAACATGGATAGCGGCACGGACTGGTTTCCATACAACAAATTGTCTGCGTACAACAAGGACACGTCAGCATCTCCGCCGGCGATGTAACGGGTGTATTTGCCAAAGAGTTGGCGCACCTGGCTCGGGTTGTTGATAGCCCAGCCTTTGTCGTTATAGAGCGAGGCTGCGAAATAAAGGTTGTCGTCGTCCGAATGGCTGCCGTGCTCCACATCCACAGTGACGCGCCCAAAGGAGCCCACGCTGACTCCACCCTGGCTACCCGTGAAGGTGTTTCCGTTTTTGGTGGTCAGCGCAATGGCCCCGCCCAGTGTGTTGAGCCCATAGACAGGGTTGGAGCCCGGAATCAAGGTTACCTTGTCAATGGCAAGTTGGGGAAGCGAGTCCCATGACACGACATCGCCGAAAGGCTCATTTAGGCGCATGCCATCCAGAAAAACAGATAGGCCCTGCGGTGTGCCCAGCGCTGGTGACGCTGTAAAGCCACGGTAATTCAGGTCAACCTGGAACGGGCTTCCCTGTGTGTCGTTGATATTGACAGAGCCCAGCGACTGGTCGATTCTTTGGACCAAATTCACCGTGTCGGTGGTCAAGTTGTCGCGCGAAAGAGTTTGTACATTGCCTGCGAACTTGCTTATGGGAATGCCGGTATTGCCCACGGGCGTGGTTCCTATAACGGTTACTTCGGCAAGCGTACCGGCTGCGAGCACAGCTTGCTGCGCAAGTGCTGGAGTGACGCCGGAAACACACAAAGTGATGGAGGCAAATGTGCGGAGGTTGAAGTTGTTCATTTTGATTTCAATTGGTCTCGATCAGCGTGCTGACTGGTCAACGATTCAGGATGTCTCTCAGATTCAAACGCCACAGCTTTGTTGATCGAGTGGATTGCCATTGGCTATAGGCGTTGCGGCTTCTTCGCCAGAACGGCCAAACGCGCTAATGACGACGATAGTTTGCATGCGGGCAATCTTAGAAATTCGGCCAATCCATGCACAGGGAAAAACTCTCGAATTGACTGCTGGAAAACCCTAGGGGTGTTGCGATGGCACAAGACCAAGGAAATCCGCGAGTCTACAGAGGGCCGCGCATTACAGAGCGCGGTTGAAATTAGAAAGTCACTACTCTAGTGCAATCACGTTGTGACGCAGTGCCAAGTGGACCAAGGCTACGGTGTTTGTAGCACCCAGCTTGTCTTTCAGTTGCGTCAGATGGTTGGCAACGGTCTTCTGGCTGAGACTGAGTCTTTCAGCGACCTCCAACACCGATAGTCCCTCTGCAATCAGGCGAAAGACGTCAAACTCTCTGGGGGACAGTATGCTGCTAGGGTTTAGGCTTGGCTGGCCATAAGCCAATTCATGGGCAATGTCTTGGCTAATAAATCGCCGTCCGGCATGCAATTCGTGTACTGCCTGCACCAATATGTCAGGCGCACTTTGCTTGGTTACGTATCCGCGCGCTCCGGCTTGAAGGGCGCGTTGCGCAAAAACAGGCTCTTGGTGCATGCTAAATGCCAACAGACTTGCATTGGGCGCCTGATTGCTGATGCGCCGTATCAACTCAAGCCCACCTACACCCGGCATTGAAAGATCTATCACGCACACATCGGGTTGGTGCTGACGAAACAGCGCATAGCCCTGTTCGGCGTCTTCAGCCTCGCCCACCACCAACATGCCATCGCCATGCTCCAAAAACCTGCGATAACCCGCCCTTACCACGGCATGGTCGTCAATTAGCAAAATGCGAATCATGTTGCAATCCTTGAGCAGGGCAATGGCAGCAATACCTTGAGTTGCGTGCCCCCTGAGGCCAATGCGGATAGTGATACATGCCCGCCCAGGGCGCTGACGCGCTCGCGCATACCCAAAATTCCCAGGCCAGGGAGGGATGCGCCTGACGGCAGTCCAACGCCGTTGTCACGAACCGTGAGCGTAATCTGATCTTCACCTGATGGGTTGGTCGCGCGCTCGATCGCCACATTGGCAAGGGTGGCGTTGGCGTGCCTTGCAATGTTGGTAAGACCTTCCTGAACACTGCGATACAGCGTAATGGTGCAGACCTCATCCAGTCCTTCGAAGTCACCATGACTGCTGAAAGTGCAGTCAACGCCATGGCGTTCTTGCCAGTTCTCCAAAAGAAGCTGCAGGCTGCTGACCAGGCCAAGGTCATCCAGCCCGGTCGGACGAAGGCGGTTAAGAATCCCGCGAAGCACCTGGTGCAAATGATCTGCCGCGTCTGAGATCAGCTGTGCGCTCTCATGGATAGTGGCATGTTTGTTTAGGGCTTCCCGAGCGATCAGTGCGGCGTCCACCTTGATGGCCACACAGCTCTGGCCAATCTCATCGTGTAACTCGCGCGCGATATAGCGGCGTTCCAACTCCTGCAATTGAATGAGTTGCTGAGCCAGTCTGCGGTTTTGTGCAAGCGTCTGGCGGTTGGTCGCCTCCACTTGACTGCGGATCTGCATTTCCCGTTTTAGCTCACGCCACCGACGCCATCCAAACCAAACCAATCCCAGCGACATAACCAGAAGTGTCATGGGAATCTCGTCAAGCTGCCAACGTTCGTAAATATGTGTCCAATGGCTCAGGCGTTCGGCCAATTCGAGTTGCATGGACAAGAAAAAGTACACCATAACGCTGCAGATGATCACCACTAAATCCGAAAGCGAACGGTGACGGTACGGTTGCGGCTCTTGCGCTAGTGAATGTGTCAAATCGAATGGCATAAAACTGAAGGGGACAAGGATGTGTGTGTCACTTTTGAACATCAAGGCTACATGGAGCATGATCCGCGCCACGTTCTAAACCGGGTTGTCGTTGAACTACGCGCCATTGAGGTGAAGTCGGATGTCGCAGAAATTCCATTTGCCAAGGGGAGCTACGCTGTGTCAAAACGTACCGTCGGGTTCGGAAGGGAGTCTAGTCGACTCAAGCGAGCTGAATTTTCGTGGCCAATAGTATTGAGAAACATTGAATGTAAAAGATGCTATTTCATTCCGTCACCGAGCTTTCAAGGTATCAGAGACTTAGCAACAAATTGGCACTCCCATTACAAATCAAAAGTTGATACTGGATTTCATAACCTGAGCTTGCCCTTGTTTAACGTATCCCTTAGCAGAGACCGTTAAGCAGACTTTCTTGCCTGGGCTGCCAGCCAGTTTTTCTCATACTTCATCGGGCTCACATAACCCAGCGTCGAATGCAGGCGTGTAGCGTTGTAGAACGCCAGCCA
>CANFNO010000130.1 GCA_947447845.1 Burkholderiales bacterium
CATTGGCCAGCACAAATCTTGCGCCGCATCACCTGCGGCACAAAGCGCTTTTGAGAGTACCTCGTCGGGCGAAAATAGACCGCTACGAACGGCCCCTAGTGCCACAACACAGGCACCGGTCAGCGTGGCAATATCGACCACAGCATGGGGTTTGAAGCGCTCGGCGTAGGTCAATGCATCACACAAGACCAGACGCCCTTCGGCATCCGTATTCAGAATTTCAATGGTCTGCCCGCTCATGCTGGTCACTACGTCGCCCGGCTTGACCGCGCGCCCGTTGAGGAGGTTTTCGCATGAAGGAACGAGTCCCACCACGTTAATGGCGGGCTTGAGTGTGGCCAGGGTGCGGAACACGCCAAGCACACTGGCAGCACCTGACATGTCGTACTTCATCTCATCCATTTCAGCCGCGGGCTTGATGGAGATGCCGCCACTGTCAAAAGTAATTCCCTTGCCCACCAGCACCGTAGGGGCCTGCGACTTGGCTGCGCCGTTGTACTGAAGAACAATGAATCGCAGGGGTTCGTCAGAGCCTTGCGCCACCGCCATAAATGCGCCCATTCCCAGTTTGGCAACCTCCTTGGGTCCCATCACCTGGCAGGTGATCTTGCTATGTTTGGTGGCAAGTCCCTGTGCAGTCTTTGCCAACAGCGTGGGCGTTGCGTGGTTGGCCGGGCGGTTGGCCCACTCCTTGGCAAGGTCCACGCCGTCCACTATGGCTACAGCGCGCTCGAAGGCAGCCTGCACGTCAGCTGCATTGCTGGCGGCCACCAACACATTACTCAAGGCGCTAGGTTCAGCTTTCGACTTGGTTGTGTTGTAGCTGTAATTTGCATCGGCAAGAGCTGAAATTGCAGCCCTTAGCGCTGTTGCGGTAGCTTCGTTGGCAAATGCCACAACCAGTCTTTTAAGCTTGTCCGACTTAGCACTGACCATTGCAGCCGCGACACCCGAACGTACCTGCTTGGCACTACCGTCACCCACACCCACCAGCAATACACGCGTGGCCTGTGTCATGGCGTGTTTGTAGAGCGGCAGTAATTTGCCTGCCTTGGTGAGCGCATCGCCGTCTTTGATGGTTCGCGCCACAAAAGCGGAAAAGCCATCTTTGGCGGGCTTGTAGGCGTCGGTCAGCAGGACCAGCAACACGTCACATTTTTCATTGGCTGCTTCGACCAGACTCAAGGGCTTTAGTTCAAAGTTCATAATTCACCTTCTTATATGCCCGCAATGTTATTCCATTCCTCCATTCGCAAAGAGTTGGCCCGCAGTTTTGGGGCCACGCTGGTCGTGCTAGCCACCGTGGTCATGACCATGACCTTAATCCGCACCGTGGGCGAAGCTTCGCGGGGCACTTTCAACCCGACCGATGTGATGATCATCATGGGTTACACGGTGCTGTCCGACATGCCCACCATTTTGTCTCTGAGCCTATTTGTTGGCATCCTGAGCGTGCTGACCCGCATGTACAAGGACAGCGAGATGGTGATCTGGTTCGGCAGCGGGCGCGGATTGACTTCGCTGCTGTCACCGCTGTTTCGCTTTGCCTGGCCGATTCTTGTGGTGATTGTGGTGCTGGCTTTTTTCATTCTTCCGTGGGCTTTTGGACGCATTGAAGACCTGCGTGACCGCTATGAAAAGCGGGGTGATATTGCCCGCATTGAGCCGGGTCAGTTCCAGGAATCAGCTAACGGTGACCGCGTGTTCTTTATAGAAAAGAACTCTCTAAACCAGCAAACCGGCAACAACGTATTCATTGCGACAAAAGAGCAAAACAAAGAAACCATCACCTCGGCGCGTAGCGGTCACATCGAAATCATTGGCAGTGACAAGTTCCTGGTGTTGGAAAACGGCCAGCGCCTGGAAAAGAACACGGGTAAGACCGAGCTCACCGTGAGCGTGTTCGAAACCTATGGCGCACGCGTGGGTGCGGATGATATGTCCGGACGCAGCTATGTGCCATCTAGCTCACTCACCAGCATGGAGTTGCTACAGACGCCCAAGTTGAAGAATCTGGCTGAGTTGTCCTGGCGCCTGGGGCTGGCATTGGCGGCTTTCAATTTCATTGTGATTGCCGTTGCCGTTGCAGGCACCAACCCGCGGGTCGGCCGCTCCGCCAACCTGGGATTTGCTTTTCTGATCTTTGTGGTTTATTTCAACTTCCTGGTGTTGGGCAAAAGCTGGGTGGAATCGGGTCAAGTGCAGTTCGCGCCTTTTTTATTGACGTTGCATGGTGGTGCTTTGGTTTTGGGCCTACTTTGGCTGATCAAGCGCCATTTCAATTGGAGCCCGCGCTGGCGTGCCCGACCGACCCCGTCCTCTGACACGCGAGGCAGCGCACCTTGAAGACCGTACGCCGACTGTTATTTAAAGAGGTCGTGGTGGCGGTGGCCTTGGTCACACTTGGATTTGCTGCGCTATTTTTCTTTTTTGACTTTGTTGAAGAACTGCAGTCAGTCAACCACATCGGAGCCATTGGCTACCGCATTCCCCAAGCGTTGATTTACATCGGCCTAATGTTGCCGAGCCATATTTATGAATTGATGCCCATCACCGTACTGATTGGCACTATTTTTGTGATGTCTCGCCTGGCTCAAAGTTCGGAGTTCACCATTCTTCGCACCAGCGGATTGGGACCTTGGCGGGCTTTGCGTATTCTGCTCAGCCTGGGACTGCTTTTTGTTTTTTTCACTTTCACTATCGGCGACTATGTCGCCCCGCTGGCGGACAAAACCGCGCAGTTGCTTAAGGCGCGCTTCCAGGGGCAGGTTACTGTGGGCAAGACGGGTGCCTGGCTGAAAGAGAAGCAGTCTTATGGAAATTACGCGGTCAACGTGGGTGCGTTGGCAAGTGATGGCACCATGAAAGATGTGCGAATCTTTGAGTTCGACAATCAGGGCCATCTGGTATCAATGACCCAGAGTCAGACGGGCAGCTTTGGGGAGCACGACGACTGGCTGCTCAAAACCGTGGATCGCACCGAATTCACCGACACAAGCGCTAAAGCCGGGCGTGTAGACCGCATCTTTTCTGATAGTTTTCGCTGGCCCACCAGCGTGACTGGTGAAATGGTGGCTGCAGCCGTGCTGCGACCGGAGCGCATGGGAACCATCGACTTGTTTCAATATATGCAGCACCTGAGTTCCAACAACCAGTCGGCCCAGAAATACGAGGTCCAGTTCTGGAAGAAAGTCTTTTACCCCCTGAGTTGCCTGGTGATGGTGGTGCTTGCCCTGCCTTTTGCGTACTTTCATTTCAGATCGGGCGGCATTGCCAGCTACGTTTTTGGGGGCGTGATGGCAGGCATCAGCTTTGTGCTGCTGAATAACGTGCTGAGTGATCTGGGAACGCTGCAAGGCTGGCAGCCCTGGTTTACCGCAGCCTTACCCGGACTTATTTACTCCATGCTGTCACTCACGGCATTTACCTGGCTCGTACTGCGAAGATGAACTTGAACAAACCCAAACGTGCCGTAGTGCTATTTGCCCATGGGTCTCGCGATCCCCTGTGGCACAAGCCCATGGAGGCGGTTGCGGCGCATATTGCATCGGGTGAGCCTGATCTCAGCGTGCGCTGCGCCTATCTGGAACTGAGCCAGCCTGATCTGGAAACGGCATGCCTTGAATTGGTGGGTGCCCAAATCAGCAACATCACGGTAATACCCATGTTTCTGGGGGTGGGCCGCCATGCGCGGGAAGACTTGCCGCTGCTGGTGGATCAATTGCGGCAAACACATCCGCAGGTGCTGTTCGACCTAAAACCTGCCGTCGGTGAGGATCCCCGACTGATTGAACTGTTGGCCCGTATCGCAGCAGAGTAAAACCCGTTCCAGGAACCTTTCATACTGGCGCTTGCGTAGATAATGATCGCCGAGATCATTCCTTTTTTGTATTAGCGCCAAAGTCAGGATTCGACATGAACCTTCACCAATTCCGCTTCGTGCAGGAAGCGGCGCGCCGCAACCTCAACCTAACTGAGGCCGCCAAAGCCCTTCATACATCGCAGCCCGGCGTGTCCAAGGCCATCATCGAGCTGGAAGAAGAATTAGGTATCGAAATTTTTGCCCGCCACGGCAAGCGCCTTAAACGCATCACGGAACCCGGGCAACACGTGCTTAAAAGTATCGAGTTGATCATGGGAGAAGTGGGCAACCTCAAGCGTATTGGCGAGCAATACAGCAACCAGGACAGCGGAACACTGTCTATCGCCACCACCCATACCCAAGCGCGCTACGTGTTGCCGGAACGGGTGGCTGCCCTGCGCGCGGCTTACCCCAAGGTCAATATCAGCATGCACCAGGGTGCGCCCGCCCAAGTGGCCCGCATGCTCATTGACGATGTGGCTGAGATCGGCATCGCTACTGAGTCCCTTGCTGACTACGCTGAACTGGTCACCCTGCCCTGCTATGAGTGGCAGCACATGCTAGTTTTGCCGACCGATCATCCCCTTGCGAAAAAGGAAAACATCACCCTGCAAGATGTGGCCAAGGAACCGCTGATTACTTACCACCCGTCCTTTACCGGTCGCACCAAAATCGACCTGGCTTTTGCCCACGCGCATCTCGAACCGCGCATTGCGTTGGAAGCCATTGACTCGGATGTGATCAAAACCTATGTGCGCTTAGGCCTGGGCGTAGGCATAGCCGCAGAAATGGCAGTGCAAGACGTCGTAGATGACTGCGCCAACAATGGCGGCAAAGGTGGTCTGGTGACGCGCCCTGCCGGTCAGTTATTTGGCAAGAACATTGCCCGCGTGGCCTTCAAACGCAGCGCTTATCTGCGCAACTTTGTCTACACCTTTGCCGAGTTGCTCAGCAACCGCCTGAGCCGCGATCTGATCATCAAGGCCATGAACGGCCACGTTAACGACTACGAGCTGTAATTTCAATGAGCCCAACCGTTTCAAACCCGCCCGCCTTCACCCCAGCACTCACCAGCCGCCTTCCCAAAGTTGGCACCACCATCTTCACCGTGATGTCGGCCTTAGCCGCTGAACACAAGGCCGTCAATCTGGGACAAGGCTTTCCGGACTTTGCCTGTGACCCGGCCCTGGTAAATGCGGTGACCCAAGCCATGCAGGCCGGTCACAACCAGTACCCGCCGATGATCGGCGTGCCCGTATTGCGCCAGGCCATTGCCGCCAAAATTGAAACGCTACACCACCACCGCTACAACGCCGATACCGAAATCACCATCACCGCCGGTGCCACGCAAGCCATCCTCACCGCTATCCTTGCCATCGTGCATCCAAGTGACGAGGTGATCGTGCTGGAACCTTGCTACGACAGCTACGTGCCCAATATCGAATTGGCTGGCGGTGTGGCGGTGCGGGTTCCGCTGACACCTGGAACTTTCCGGCCCGACTTTGCCAAGATTGCAGCGGCCATCACACCGCGCACCCGCGCAATCATCGTCAACAGCCCGCACAACCCCAGCGCCACCATCTGGTCTGAGGCAGACATGCTGGCTCTGCAAGACTTGCTGGCGCCGACCAACGTGCTGTTGATCAGCGACGAGGTGTATGAGCACATGGTTTTTGACGGCGGGCAGCATCAAAGTGCCGCGCGTTTTCCTGGACTGGCAGCGCGTGCCTTCATCGTTTCCAGCTTTGGCAAAACCTACCATGTGACTGGCTGGAAAGTGGGCTATGTGGCAGCACCCGCAAGCCTTACGGCGGAGTTTCGCAAGGTGCACCAGTTCAATGTGTTTACCGTCAATACGCCGGTGCAATACGCGCTTGCCGCTTACATGGCGAATCCGGCTCCGTATCTGGACCTGCCCGCCTTCTACCAGCACAAACGCGATCTGTTCCGCGATGGCCTGGCAAAGACCCGCTTCAAGATCCTGCACACCGAGGGCAGCTATTTCCAGTGCGTGGACATCTCTGCGGTGAGCGATCTGGGCGAGGCCGAATTCTGCAAATGGCTGACCACCGAGATCGGAGTGGCCGCCATTCCCTTGTCAGCCTTCTACGGCAATGGTTTCGACCAGCGCGTGGTGCGGTTTTGCTTTGCCAAGCAGGATGTAACCTTGCTGGCGGCGCTGGAGCGGCTGCAGAAGTTGTAGTTAGCTGAGCTGCGCCCAGGCCTTGTCTAGCCGCTTCACGCTTACCGGCTGCGGCGTGCGCAGTTCCTGTGCGAAGAAGCTGACGCGCAGTTCTTCCAGTAACCAGCGGAATTCCAGCATGCGCTCATCGACCGCGCCCTTGCGCTCGGCTACCAGTCGCCAATAGCGCTGCTCCATCGGGCGCAATTCGGCCAGGCGAGCTGCATCGCGGGCCGGGTCGGCGCGGTACTTGTCCAGGCGCAAGGTGATCGCTTTCAGATAGCGCGCCAAATGCTGCAGCCTGTCCCAAGGCGCGGCATGCAGAAAGCGTTTGGGCATCAGACGTTGCAGTTGCTGTGCAGCGTCCAAAGCCGCTTCGCCAGTGTTCTTGCTGTCCTTGATCTTGCGCGCAGCAGTGGCGTATTCCAGCAGGATGACACCTGCCATGCGGGCAACTTCGCTTGATATCAAGGTCAAGCGGCCTCGCCCCTCCTCCACCCGTTTCTTGAAGGCGAATTCGTCGGTGGGCAGTGGCTCGATCAAGAAGGCACGTTCCAGCGCCAGGGCCACGATCTGCTCTCGCAGTTCCTCGATGGTGCCGCCGGAGGTGGCACTGTCCTTGCCCTCGGTCTTTCCGACCTGCATAAAGGTAACGGCCATCTTTTGCAGGTCGGGGATGTTCTTTTCCAGGTATTTCAGCGCGTCCTTGATCTGCAGCGCAAACAGGCGGCGCAGTCCAGCGCGGTGTTTGGCGTGTGCCGTTTCGGGTTCGTCAAAGACCTCGATGGTGACGGCATCGCCCGCATCGATCAGGGCCGGGAAGCCGATCAGGGTCTGGCCGCCTTTGCGGATTTCCAGCAACTCAGGCAACTCGCCAAAAGTCCAGGCGGTATGGCGCTTTTCGGTCGCCAGCGGCACTGCACCGAGGGTCTTGTTGGTGTTGCCTGCATGCGCGCCAGCAGACGGCAAACCGCGCTGTGCGCCAGCGCTGCCAGAGCCTGCGCCATCTGCTTGGGCAGAATTTGCGCCGGGGTGTGTCCCTCTATTGGTCGGTTTTCCAGCCGTGCCCGCGCCCTGCCCTAATGCGTTGGCCACCTCAGCACCTACCGAAGCGGCAGCGTTCTGACCCAATTTCAAATTAGCCAGCGCCTGAAATGCCCCACGCGCCTGCTTTCCCCATTCGGCTTTCAAAGCGCCCAGGTTACGCCCATGACCCAGCACGCGGCCATGTTCGTCCACCACGCGGAAGTTCATGAAGAAATGCGGGGTGAGCATGTCCACCTTGATGTC
>CANFNO010000131.1 GCA_947447845.1 Burkholderiales bacterium
CATCAGCGCAATGGACTCTCGCACCGAGCCTTGCTCACTCAGTTTTTTCCCAAACACCACACGGTTGTTAACACGCTGGCAGGCGATCTCCAGAGCACGTTGCGCGGCACCGATGACGCGCATGCAATGGTGTATGCGACCTGGCCCGAGGCGGCCTTGCGCGATTTCAAAGCCCCGGCCCTCACCCAGCAGGATGTTTGCCTTGGGTATGCGCACGTTTTCAAAAACAATCTCGGCGTGTCCATGGGGTTCTTCAAAGTACCCCAATGTGCTTAAAGGTCGCACGATGTTGACGCCGGGTGTGTCACGCGGAACCAGCACCTGAGATTGCTGAACAAGTCGATTCGGGTTGTTCGGGTCGGTCTTGCCCATGACGATAAAGATGGCGCAGGTTTCGAACATGGCACCCGTCGCAAACCATTTGCGACCGTTGATCACATACTCGTCGCCGTCAGCGGCAATCGACATTTCGACGTTGGTGGCATCGCTAGAACCCACATCGGGCTCAGTCATCAAATAGGCTGAGCGGATTTCGCCCGTCAGCAGAGGTGTTAACCATTGCGCCTGTTGCTCGGGGGTGGCGTAGCGGGCAAATACCTCCATATTGCCGGTGTCCGGCGCGCTGCAATTGAACACCTCGGCGGCCCAGAATACGCGGCCCATGATTTCTGCGAGCGGGGCGTACTCGGCGTTGCTCAGGCCTTTGCCGCCATGCGCGTGCCCCGGCATAAATAAATTCCACAGGCCTTGCGCCCGGGCCCGGGCCTTCAGAGTTCGCAAAATGGGCGGTTCATTCCAACGGTTAAGACTCGTTTGCTGCTTGAACAGGTGCTCATTGGGCACGACATGGTCACGCATGAAGTCGCCCAGTTCTATTTGCAGTTGTTTGACGCGAGGGGAATGTTCGAAATCCAAGATACGCTCCTTCTATGGCTTGGGTTGAACATAGCGCCAAATTGCCGTTTTTTGCGTCGCTTGGGTGACCGCCCTTATGTCATTAAACTCAAGCACCAAATAGACATTTTCTAACCCTGAGACCCTTCTTATGGCAAGCCTGATCTTTTATGAAAAAGCCGTGGCCCTGGACCGCAGCCGGCACCAGAATCTGAAAATTCGGACCAAGTCAGATCATTTTTCGTTTTCCCGCAAAACCAATTCGGTGTTCCTTGCCGGCAGCGAGTTTGTTGAAGCCGCGCACGATTATCCGATCGTCTTTGTGGGGCCAGAGAATGGCCCGTTCACGGCTGTGGCTCTGGTTGGACTGTCTGGTGACGATAACCTGATGGTCGGGGAGGACGGTTCCTGGGAAGTCGGCAGTTACATACCCGCCTTCATTCGGCGATATCCCTTTGTTTTGGCCGGCTCCGAGCAGGCCGAAACGCTTACCGTGTGCCTGGACGAAGCCTACGCCGGCCTTGGTCTGACAGAAGGGGAGTCCTTCTTTAACCAGGACGGCACCGAGACTGCGTACCTGACGAACGTCATACAGTTTTTGCGCCTGTTTCACGCGGAGATGCATCGAACCAATGCCTTTGCCAGCAAACTCGCTCAACTGGGTTTACTCAGTTCCAAGGTTATTACCGTGGAGTTTGAAGGGCAAAAGCGCAATCTGGAAGGTCTATGGCTGGTAGACGAAAAAAGGCTGCTTGAACTGGACGATGCACAGACCTTGGAGCTGGTGCGCTCGGGTTACATGGGCCTGATTTATGCGCACTTTCTTTCACTCTCTAACGTGGTTCGTCTGGCACGGCGCGAGGATGTACGGCGCAAGGCGCAAGCCGCGCGTGAGATCTCCGCTGTGCAGTCAGCTGGGTCCCAGTCAAATGTTGTCCATTGATATGGAAAGTAGTCAGACGGTCGGTCCTGCGCTGCTTGATCCGAAGGTGACGCAACAACTTTGGGATGCGGCCCGTGACGCACAAGCAAAGGCCTATGCGCCGTACTCACGGTATTCGGTTGGTGCAGCCATCCTGGATGAGCACGGTGTCATCCACACTGGTTGCAACATCGAAAACGCTTCCTATCCCCAAGGCTGGTGCGCCGAGGCCAGCGCATTGAGTGCATTGGTGATGTCCGGGGCGCGTCGTGCGCGCGGTGTGCTTGTGGTGGGTACAGGCGGCGCCTGGATAACACCTTGCGGTGGTTGCCGTCAGAAGTTGCGCGAGTTTTGTGATCCGGATAGCACCATCGTTTCGGCCAATCTGGAGGCCATCGGCCCGGTCTACAGCATGGAGCAATTGCTGCCACACAGCTTTGGGCCCGATCATTTGAAAGACCTATGAGCACTACGGCGCTGCAAACCCTGAATAGCCGGGTACCGGGCTTTGTTCCACGCATGGCAGTGGTGCTGGGCAGCGGTTGGGGCGGTCTGACCGCGCACATCAAAGACCCTATACGTATTCCCTATGCCGAACTGCAGGGGTTTCCTGTTGCCGGCGTGGCAGGTCACGGTGGTGAATTGTGGCTTGGGCACATTGGCGCGCTACCGGTTGCCGTCATGAGTGGGCGCAAGCATGGCTATGAAACCGGTGCGGTGGATGGCATGAAGCTGCCGCTGCAAACACTCCAAAGCATGGGATGCCAAGTATTGGTGCAGACAAACGCGGCAGGGAGTTTGCGCGCCGATTTGCCGCCGCAGAGCTTGATGGCCATTAGCGACCACCTCAATTTGCCGCAGCGTTCTCCGCTAGTGGGCGAGACCGGCTCTGAGCGCTTTGTAAGCATGGTGGAGGCCTACGACCCTGCGCTCTTGACACTTGCGCTCGCCTGCGCGGCAGAGCAGGGAACCCATCTGCATACCGGCGTCTACGCCTGGGCCTTTGGCCCTCAGTTTGAGACCCCGGCTGAGATCCGAATGCTGAGGTTCTTGGGGGCCGATGCCGTGGGAATGAGCACCGTGCCCGAAACTATTCTGGCGCGCCATTTGGGCATGCGCGTATTGGCTTTGTCTCTGATTACCAATATGGGCGCCGGTTTGTCCAATGAGCATTTAAGCCATGCCCACACCTTGAGCCAGGCTGCAGCGGCCAGCCAAAATGCCGTCGCGGTGCTGGCCCACATCATTAGTAGCTTGAACCTGGATTGAACGCATGAACTCCTCGACAACACCGGCAGCGCTTGCGCTGTCTCAAAAGTGGCAGGGCAATCCAAACGCCAGTGCGGGTCTGGCGCTGTCATGCCTGGATCTCACCAGCCTGAACGATCAGGATACCGAGGCCGACATCGCGGCACTCTGCGCCCGCGCGCAGAGCCGCTTTGGCTCGGTGGCAGCCGTTTGCGTCTGGCCCAGACTGGCGGCCTTTGCCCGCAATCAATTGCCCCAGCACATTGCCGTGGCAGCGGTCGCAAATTTCCCTGATGGCAGTGCCGACATCGAGCGGGCCGTGCGAGAAACCGGTGAAATTGTGCAAAGCGGTGCGCAAGAGGTGGACTTGGTATTGCCCTATGCCCAGCTATTGCTTGGCAACGATGGGCTTGTGGCCGACTTGTTGTCGGCCGTGCGCAAGGCTAGCGAGGGCCTGCGACTCAAGGTCATTCTGGAGACCGGTGTCCTGGTAGACGATGCCCATATTTTGCGAGCGTCCAGGCTGTGTTTGGCTGCAGGTGCGGATTTCCTCAAGACCAGCACCGGCAAGACAAAGATCAGTGCCTCGCCGCAAGCAGCGCGGGTGATGTTGGACGCCATTGCCTCAGACCTTGGTGCTGCCAAACGTGTGGGGTTCAAGCCCTCTGGCGGTATCCGCAGTGTGGCCGATGCCGCCGTGTACATTGCCTTAGTCGAAGAGATTTTGGGCGTTGATGCGTTAACGCCGCAGCGTTTTCGCATCGGTGCCAGCAGTGTGCTGAGCGATATTGAAGCAGTGCTGTCCGGGTCGGAACCTGAGGCTCCTGCACCCTCGGGCAGTTACTGAAGGGAGACGGATGCTCCCGCAAGAAGTCATTCGACGCAAGCGCGATGGCCATGCCCTGACCGAGGCTGAAATCGGCGAATTTGTAAATGGCCTGGTCAGCGGGGCCTGGAGCGAGGGTCAGTCCGCTGCCATGGCCATGGCCATGTTGCTCAAGGGGATGTCGGACCCCGAGACGGTGGCCCTTACGCGCGCTATGACGCACTCGGGCACGGTGATGGATTGGCAAAGCGCCGCTTTGCCTGGGCCGGTTTTAGACAAGCACAGCAGCGGCGGAGTGGGCGACAAGGTTAGCTTGATGCTCGCCCCCATCGTTGCTGCCTGCGGCGGCTTTGTGCCTATGCTCTCGGGGCGTGGTTTGGGCCACACCGGCGGCACTCTGGATAAATTGGAAAGCATTCCCGGCTACCGGATCGTGCCGGACCAAGCGCAATTGCGTAGGGCTCTGCAGACTGCGGGTTGCGCGATTGTTGGCCCCAGCTCGGCACTGGCGCCAGCTGATCGACGCCTCTATGCCATCCGCGACGTGACAGCAACCGTGGAGTCCACCGCCCTGATTACTGCGAGCATTTTGTCCAAGAAACTCTCTGCAGGATTGCAAGGGCTGGTCATGGACGTCAAGACCGGCAACGGTGCCTTTGCCGCGTCAATGGAGGATGCCCAAACGCTGGCCCAGTCCCTGGTTCGTGTTGCCAATGACGCTGGCTTGCCCACGCGGGCCTGGATTACTGATATGAACCAGGTGTTGGGTGACAGCTGCGGCAATGCCCTGGAGGTCTTGGAGGCAGTGGCTTTTCTCCAGTGTGAACGCCAGGAGCAGCGTTTGCTGGAAGTGACGCGCACCCTGAGTGCCGAATTGCTGCAACTCGGTGGACTCGCCGCGGACATGGTCCAGGCTCAGCGGATGGTTGACGATGCCCTTTCTAGCGGGCGGGCGCTGGAGCGTTTTGCGCGGATGGTGCATGCACTGGGTGGTCCGGTCGATTTCTGCGAGCGCCCCGATTCCTACTTGGCCCACGCACCGGTCCAAAGGCCGGTGCTTGCACCGCGTGCCGGATGGGTTCGCGCCATGGCCACGCGCGATATCGGACTGCTGGTTATAGCTCTCGGTGGTGGTCGTCACCTTGTCAGCGATGAAGTCGATATGCGTGTCGGGTTTTCCCAAGTCGCGCAATTGGGGCAACGCGTTGAGCGCGGCCAGTTGCTGGCTTTGGTGCATGCAGCAAATGAGGCCGCAGCCGAAGCCGCACAACACCAACTGCTCGCATGCATGGAGATCGGTGAAGTGCCATTGGCGACAGCACCAGCGCTCATGTTGGAGCGACTGGTAGAGACTGACATTGCGCGCAAATGAAAGGCAGTCAAAGAGTCACACGCCTATAAGTTGTGTTGCATGTTTGCCCGTTTTAAATACCCATTCGAACAGTTTATGAATTGCAAAGTGCCAATTCCTTAGGCTCCGCCATCTTTGATGGTACCCTCACCAAAATAATGAAAAAGTACTCGTTGCGATCACATGAATCGGTCTGATCAAGATATTCGAAATCGGCTGCTCGTCGCGCGTTTACCTGCGATGCCGCAGATATTGTTGAAGCTATTGGAGCTTTGCCAAGCTGACGGTTCCGGTATGTCCGAGATTGCAAAGTTGATCGCCAACGATCCGGGAATTACCCACAGAATTCTGAATGTTGCAAATAGTGCGGCATATAACAAGGGTGGCCAGAGGGCCAGCCTGATGCAGGCACTGTCGACGCTGGGCGCGGACATGATCAAGACTTTGGTCATCAATGAGTCGGTGCTTAACACTTTCAGCGCATTCCCTAACGCGAAGAACACCGATTTGCGGATGTTCTGGAAGCATTGCCTCACCACCGCCGTGATTGCGCGTGACCTTGCCAAATCGATGGACTATCCCTTGATGGAGGAAGCTTACCTCGCCGGACTGCTGCATGACGTAGGACGACTGGCGCTTTTGGCCGTGGTACCCCATGAGTACGATGGCCGCTTTTACCTCGAAGACGACGAGAACCTGTGCGGGCTTGAATTCCGCGCCCTGTCTATAACCCATGCGGAGGTGGGAGCCTGGCTGGTTGAACGGTGGAAGCTAGACTCGTTCATGGCCGATGCGGTGCTTTACCATCACGAGCCACTTGATCGCATTGAAGGCGCGCACGCGCTGATACGTATCGTGCATTTGGCTGATCGGTTGGCCAATGAAGATGCCCTGATCCCGCTCGCTGCAGATGCGGGCTATCTGTGCAAACTTTCGAACGAGATCCTGCAACCCATTCGCCAAAGTGCAGAGGCACAGGTTGTCCGTGCTGCAGCCTTTCTTGGTTTGGATTTGTCGGATCTTGAAACCTGGACGCCCCCGGATACCGCAAACATTGCAATGCCCATCGTGCATGCCGCTCAGCAGCGCCTAAATGATGAGATCCGCCATATGACTATGGCCGCGGAAGTAGGCCACACTTATGCACTTCAAAAAGATGACACCCAGTTGCTCAAAGTCATCAGGCAAAGCGCTCATATCCTGTTTGACCTGGAGGACACCATCATCTTGTTGATGAGTGGCAGTGGTCAGTCTCTCATTGGTGTTTCGGTCGGCGAGCAGCGTCAGCGACTGGCGGAGTTTTCCATACCCCTGCTAAAGGGCGGTGGGGTCGCAGAAACTGCGCTTCAGGGCCGCGTGGCATTTCTGCAGCGGCGAGGTGCGCCCTTGGGGGTGGCGGAAGACCAGTTGTGCCGGATTTTCGATGTGGAAAATCTTGTGAGTGTCCCGCTGACCGTGGGCGGTAAGTGCCTGGGCGTGCTGGTCGCAGGCGTACCCGCATTGCTGTTGGGCGATTTGAAAAGTCGGGAGCGATTTTTACAGGCGTTCGGCGTGCAGGCAGCTGCAGCCTTGAACGATGCATCGCGTGAACGTGGCGAGATTGATCGACGCATTGCATCGGTGCGCGAGGAGCACATCGCGAGTTCGCGCCGGGTTCTGCACGAGGTCAACAATCCGTTGGCAATCATAAAAAATTATCTGGGTGTGCTGGATGAAAAGTTGGCGCGTCAAGAGCCCGTTGGGGACGCAATTTCCATCTTGAATGAAGAGATTGACCGGGTCGGTAACATATTGAACGAGTTTGTTGGTACCGCTTCGAGCGCACAACCGTCTAAAGTAGAGATCAATCGCATCGCCAGCAATTTGATCCGCCTGTTTCGCGAGAGCAAGTTTTTGCCACCAACGGTCGAAATTGTTACCCGTTTGTCAGATCAAGACTGTGTGATTGAAGGCTCAGCTGACACACTCAAACAAATTCTTGTGAATCTGATAAAGAACGCAGTAGAGGCTATGACCCAGGGCGGCCGAATTGAGATCATCAACGGCGGGCGCTTTAAACGCGGTGAACTATCCTATTA
>CANFNO010000132.1 GCA_947447845.1 Burkholderiales bacterium
CCAGCCGAGGCGGCGGTGGCGCATCCGGCAGGTGTCTTTCTGCTGGAAGAAAGCCAGCGCCCCGGCAGCTATATGCCGGTGGAAGAAGACGAGCACGGCACCTACGTGATGAACTCCAAAGACCTGCGCGCCATCGAGCACGTCAAGCGGCTGGTGGACATCGGTATCGATTCACTCAAGATCGAGGGCCGCACCAAGAGCCCGTATTACGTGTGCCGCACGGCGCAGGCCTATCGCAAGGCGATTGACGATGCGGTGGCGGGGCGCGAGATGGACCCGGCGCTAATCGGCCAGCTTGAAGGCCTGGCGAATCGGGGCTATACCTCCGGCTTCTTCCAGCGCCACACACCAGAAGCCACGCAAAACTATTTGCGTGGTTATTCCGAATCCGGCCGCAGCCTGTACGTGGGCGACGCCGTGGCCTTTGACGCCACGCGCGGCTTGGTGCAGGTGAATGCGCGCAACAAGTTCTCGGTCGGCGATCAGTTGGAAATCATCCACCCCACGGGCAACTTTGACGTGCAAATCACGCGCATGGAAAACGTGGAGGGTGAGCCGGTGCAGGCCGCGCTGGGCAGCGGCCACACCGTTTGGCTGGACTTGCCCGAGGCCTGTGTGGGAGCCTTTGTGGCGCGCTATCTGGAGCAGCCGATCCGGCCTGTGGACTAGCGCACGGCGCTGGCAGTCTGAGCGCTGCCCCCCGAAACGTTGCAGAGAGTGCCGTGCAGAGCGGCGTTCGCTGCGCGGCTGACTTACACTGACCATAGGCCAGGCCGGCCCATAAGAAATATCCAGATCAGGCCACACCCCTTAGGAGACAAACCCGTGAAAACTCTGCGTCAGTTTTTTTGTAAAAACGCAAGCATTGCCAGCCTTGTGCTGGCGGGCCTGTGCACTAGCGCGGTGGCCCAAACTGCGGCCCCCGGCCCCAATACCACCGGGCCTTCCGGCTCGGGCGTGAACAACGCGCTGTTGTACGCCGTGGCCTGGAAGCAGACGGCCGCCGAGTACCGTGCCCTCTACTACCAGGGCTTTAACATGGCGCGCATGCAGGTGGAACTGGCCCTGGCCAAGCGCAAGCCCGGCGACAAGCCGCTGGCGGTGGTGACCGATATGGATGACACCATCCTGCACGCGCTGAACTACTGGGGCCGCCTGATCAATCAGAACCAGGATTACTTTGACGACCCCCTTTGGGACAGTTGGATTCCCGAGAACAAGGTCACCGCATCGCCCGGCTCCAGTGAGTTTTTGAAGTTCTGCGCCGACAACAACGTGGAAGTGTTTTATGTCACCAGCCGCGAGCAAGGCGAGAAGACCTATGAGTTCGCGATGGGCCACCTCAAACTGTTGGGCTTCCCCTATGCGGATACCCAGCACCTGACGGTGCTGCGCGACACCTCCAACAAGGAAAAGCGCCAGAACGAAATCATGCAAAACTTTGACGTGGTGGTGTTCATGGGCGACAACCTGAATGACTTCCGCCGCAAGTTCTACCTCAAGGGCGATGTGGATGCGCGCCTCAAGATGATGGAAACCGAGCGCGAGCAATACGGGCGCAAGTACATCCTGTTTCCCAACCCGACCGACGGCCACTGGCTGGCCGCGATCTTTGGCGACTCCGAGCCGCCACCCACCGATGCCAACCGCGAAATCATGAAGAAGGCAGCCACCCGTTCGGCCTGGGGTGTCAATTGAGCGAGGGCGGTGACATACGCATCAAAACTGACGACCTGCGCGGTGCCAAGACCATCGCACTGCTGGAAGCACACCGCCAAAACATGTTTGAGCACTCGCCGCCCGAGTGCGTGTTTGCGCTGGACCTGGAGGGTTTGCGCCAACCCGAGATCACGTTCTGGTCGGCCTGGGAAGGCGATGAAATACTGGGCTGCGGCGCGTTGAAAGAACTCAGCCCGACACAGGGCGAGCTCAAATCCATGCGCACAGTGGCGGCGCATTTGCGCAAAGGCGTGGCGGCCAAAATACTGGAGCACATCATCGCCGTGGCGCGCACTCGGGGCTACACGCGGCTCTATCTGGAAACCGGCACTGCCGCCGCCTTTAAACCGGCGCACGGCTTATACGCGCGCCATGGCTTTGTCAATTGCGGTCCGTTTGCGGACTATGCGGAAGACCCGTACAGCGTGTTTATGTGCCTTGATTTGACTGATCGTTAGCAAGCTTGGTCAGGAATATTGCTGCGAACCCGTCCGGTCAAGAATTGGTGCGAGACAGGACCTACCAATATTGCAAATTGGCCAAACACAGGCCCCGGGTTGGGGGCCTGTGTGCCACGGGAGGTCACAGGAGGTGATTGCCTGTGTGGTAAGTCAAGGTTGGGTGCGGTATGTCTGGCCACTAATGCTAAATTTGATGCAAAAGAATGAAGTCCTTGTTGATGCAGAAAGATGCCATGCGAACTACCGTCACGATTGATGATGAACTGTACGAAAAAGCGCTGGAGCTGGCAGACCCAACCATGGACCGGGCAGACTTGTTCCGCGAAGCCATCAAGACTTTTGTGCGGGTGCAAGCAGCCAAACGCCTGGCGGCCCTTGGCGCGACCATGCCAAATATGCAGCCTATCGCCCGGCGGCAGTCACAGCCTGCGAAATGACGGGGGTTCTGATCGACACATCGGTGTGGGTAGACCATTTCCAACGCCGCAATGAAGCGCTGGTGAACTTGCTCAACGCCGACTTGGCGCTGACGCACCCCATGGTTCAGTGCGAACTGGCCAGCAGCACACCACCGGCACCGCGCGCGCAAACACTCCAAGACATTGGCTTGCTTCAACCGTCTCAACAAGCCAGCCTGCGCGAGGTAATGGACTTCATTGAACGTGAAGGGCTGTACGGTCTTGGCTGTGGCCTGGTGGATCTGGTGCTGTTGGCTTCGACCCTGATCACGCCCAACGCAGAGTTGTGGACGCTCGACAAGCGTTTGGCTGCGCTGTGCGAACGCTTCGCAGTCTTGCACAGGCCAGTATTGCATTAGCATTTGTGCGGTGGCAGTACCCGCTTGCGCACAAACTTCCTGCAGGCCCTGCAGTCGAATCGAGCGGGGAATTTCCACAAGACTAAGAAAAGGAAGTTCATCCATGCACACCATTGCGCTTCTGGAGGGTTTGCGTCAACCCGAGATCACGTTCTGGTCGGCATGGGACGACGATGATTTGCTGGGCTGTGGCAGGCAGCCGGGGCTACACGCAGCGCTAGCTGGAAACGGGAACCGCCGCAGCCTTTAAGTCAGCGCATGCCCTGTACGCGCGCCATGGCTTTGCCACTTGCAGGGCGTTCAGCCCGCTGCATTGAGGGTTACCGCCTGCGGATTTTCCCGCACATAGTCGCGCACCACCTGCTCGAAACTGGCGTCCGGTCGCAGCCCTAGTGCGGCGGCGCGGTCGGCCCGCATGCGGCGTGGCCAACTGGAAACGATGCGCTCAATCTTCGGGTCGATCTGCCAGTCCAGCAAGGCGCTGGCAGCCTTTCCGCCCACCCGCTCCAATGCCTGCGCCATCTCGGCTACGGTGGTCATCAGGCCTGGCAGGTTCATCGCCGTTAAAGATCCCCAGGCGGCGTCTGCCGTTTGGGCGGCGCAGAGCAAGCCCTCGATCGCCCGGGCGGGTGACGACAACACCACGGCGGTGCTGGCGGGCACCGGGCATATCGCGCGTTGACCATTCAAGGGCTCGCGCAGCATGCCGCTCAAGAAGCTCGAAGCCGCACCATTGGGTCGGCCCGGACGCACCGACACCGTCATCAGGCGAACGCTTCGGCCACGGACGAAACCCTTGCGCGTGTAGTCGGCCACCAGCTGCTCACCGATGAATTTTTGAATGCCATAGCTGCTTTGGGGCGTGGGCAGCGTGGCGTCGTCCAGTTCTGCCGGGAGCGGCAGTGAGGCGGTGTCGCCATACACCGCCAGTGAACTGGAAAAGACCAGCACGGGTGCACTGCCGGTTTGGGCGCTAAGGGCCCGGCAGTTCTCCAACAAGACCCGCGTGGCATCCAGGTTGGCGCGCATGCCCAAATCAAAATCAGCCTCGCACTCGCCACTGACGGCTGCGGCCAGGTGGAAGATCAGCGCGGTGCCGGCTGCGGGCAGGTGGCGGCTTTCCAGTTGCGCCACCAGATCGCCTGCCGCGTAGACGATGCGTGGGTCGTGCGCCAAATCTTCAGGTGGCGGTGCGCGGTCGGCCAGGGTAATTTGGCTAATGCCTAGCATGGCCCCACCCGCCAGCGAGAGACTGTCCATGGCCAGTAGCGTGCGCGCCAGGCGCACACCGAGAAAGCCGCAGCCGCCGGTAATCAGAATGTTCATGAACTTGCCTTGGTTAAATAGGGCTGGATGGCGTGTGGTTGCAGCGCCGGGCAGCGGATCATCTGTAAACCAGGTCGCGCAGACCCAGCGACAGTACCGGCACGTAGGTCACGACCATCAGGCAGGCCAGCACCACCAGCACGAAGGGCACCAGATCCTTCACCATGCGGTCCAGTGAGATGCGCGCCACCGTGCAGGCGGCAAAGAGGTTCACTCCAAAGGGCGGCGTGATCATGCCCAGGGCCAGGTTGACCACCATGATGAGGCCGAAGTGCACCGGGTCGATGCCAAAGTGCACCGCAACAGGCGCCAGGATGGGCGCCAGCACAATGATGGCGGCGCTGGTCTCGATGAACATGCCAATCACAAACAGCGCTGCGTTTACGCCAAGTAAAAAGTACGCGGGCGATTGCAGCACCTCTTGCAGCCAATGCCCGATCGCGTCAGGCACACCAGCGCGCGTGATCAGGAAAGCGAACAGCCCGGCATTGGCGATGATGAACATGATGACCGCGCTGGACATCACCGATTTGCGCACGATGGTGAACAGGTGGGACAGTTTGATTTCGCGGTACACCACCAGGCCCACCACCAGCGCGTAAAAGACTGCCACGGCCGAGGCCTCGGTGGGCGTGAACACACCACCGTAAATACCACCCAGAATGATGACGGGCATCAGCAGGGCCCAACCGGCCTGCAAGGTGGCCGCGCCAAAACGCAAGCGACCATCGCCATCGTTCTTGCCCCAGCCCTTGAACTTGCAATAGATCCACACGAACAGCATCAGGGCGCAACCGATCAGCAGGCCCGGACCAAAGCCCGCAATGAAAAGCTCGCCAATGGAGACCTCAGCGCTCACGCCGTACAGGATCATCGGGATCGAGGGCGGAATGATCACCCCCAACTCGGCGCTGGTGGCCTGCAAGGCGGCGGCATACGTGGTGGGGTAGCCATGCTTGATGAGCGCGGGAATCAGGATCGCCCCGATGGCAAAGGTGGTGGCCACGGAAGAGCCAGACACCGCCGCAAAAATCATGCAGGTCAGCACGCAGGTCATGGGCAGGCCGCCTTGCACACCACCCACAATGCTCTTGGCAAATTCGACCAGGCGGCGCGAGATGCCGCCGGTCTCCATCAGGTTGCCAGCCAGTATGAAAAAGGGAATCGCCGCAAGTGGAAACTTGTTGATGGACGAGAACATCTCCTTGGTTGCAAGCAGCATGTTCAGGTGCCCGATCTGGATGCCCAGCACAGCCGCCAACCCGATTGAAACCGCCACTGAAATGGTGAGTGCAAAGCACAGCACCATCGTGATCAACATGACGATACTCATTGCGCAGTTTCCAATTCAAGCCGTTGGGGATCCAGCAGGTTGCCGAGGATGCCGATGATGCTGAAGATGCCGCCCACCGGCATGGCCAGATACGCCCAGAACATGGACACGTCTTCCAGGCCTATCATGCTCTGCACCCGGCCCCGGTTGGCATAGTCCCAACCCCACCAGATGATCACGCAGACCAGGGTCAGTGCGGCACCGCACACGGCAAAATCCAGCAGCCGCTTCAGGCGCGGCGGGCTCCAGCGGTACAACACGTCCACGCTGACCATGGCGCCCTGGCGAAAGGCGGCGGGAATGCCCAGAAACACCATCCAGATCAGGCTGAAGCGGATCATCACCTCGGTCCATTCCGCCGGCCGCTCCAGCACAAAGCGGGTGATGATCTGGAACATGCCCAATCCACTGGCCACCACCAGCATGGCGCAAGCCAGTGCCATGGCGAACTGGGTGCTGAGCCGCTCAAATTTTAAAAACGCGTCTTTCATTGCAAGCGGCCGATGCAGGGCTATTTGTAGTTGCGAATCTTGTCGATGTTGGCCTTGCCAAACTGCTTCTCAAACTCGGCATTGACCGGCCCCAGTGCCGCGACAAACTTGGCTTTATCCACGTTCTCGATCACGTTCATGCCCTTGGAGCGCAATTCGGACACGCCCTTGGCATCGTCCTCGTCCACGCGCGCCCGGTTGGCTTTGGCGCCTTCTTTGGCGGCGTCAATGAAGGCCTGTTTGTCGGGGGCACTGAGCGCGTCGAAGCTGGCCTTGTTCATCAGAAAAATGCACGGCGAATAGACGTGACCGGTGAGCGAAAGGTGCTTTTGCACCTGGTCGAACTTGGACGCCATGATCACCGACAGCGGATTCTCCTGACCATCCACCGTGCCCTGTTGCAGGGCGGTAAATACTTCCGGGAAGGCCATGGGTGTGGTCACAATGCCAAAGCCTTTGTAGGCTGCCACGTGCACCGGATTTTCCATGGTGCGCATCTTCAGGCCCTTCAGGTCATCCGGGACGTTCACCGCGCGCTTGCTGTTGGTCATGTGGCGAAAGCCGTTCTCTGCCCAGGCCAGCGCCTTGAAGCCCTTGCTGTCAAATTTTCCCAGCATTTCCTGCCCGATCGGGCCGTCCAGAACGGCGCGGGCATGGGCTTTGTCGCGGAACAAAAAGGGGATGTCCAGAATGCGGGCATCGGGCACAAAGTTCGGCACCGGGCCGCTGGAACTGAACGCCAACTCCTGCGTACCGATTTGCACCGCTTCAATCGACTCGCGCTCACCGCCCAAAGCGCCTGCGTAGAAGGTCTGAATCTTGTAGCGGCCCGCCGTGCGCTTTTCCACCTCTTTGGCAAAGGTATCGATGGCAACGCCCTGGTGCGAATTTTGGGCGACGGAAATACTGATCTTCATGTTGGTCTGGGCCAAGGCAGCGCCACTCACACCCATCAGCGATCCGGCAACCAGGCCACAGGCCAGGGAAAGCAAATTCAAACGGCGTTTCAAATTCATGGGAAGACTCCTGAAAAGAGGGGGGAAACCAATCCGGGTAACGGATTGGCGCGGCTAACTCGTGCAGTCCGAGTATGCCGACGCCCAAGCGCACGGGCCTAAGGGTTTGCATGCAGAAAGCCCCTAAAACAGACGTCTGTTTAGCCTA
>CANFNO010000133.1 GCA_947447845.1 Burkholderiales bacterium
AGGCACTGGAGACACAGAATGACCGACACCCTTGTACCAACTGAGACCGTAACCCCCGAGACGCCAGACGCCCCCCGTGGCCGCCGCGCAGGTGGCGGCCGTGAGGCCAAGCGCGCTGCGCGCTCGGCCCGCAGTGCGCAGTCGGTGCCCTACATCACGCGCAAGATTCCTTACTTTGAGGTGATCGATCAGGAAGGCCTGGAAATCATCGAACGCAATGCCGACACGATTCTGGAAGAAGTGGGCATCGACTTTCGTGACGATCCGGAAGCGCTGGAACTGTTCCGCAACGCCGGTTGCGACGTCAAAGGCGAACGCGTGCATTTCCCGCGCGGCCTGGCCCGCAAACTGGTGCAGGACACCGCGCCGCGCGAATTCACCCAATACGCCCGCAACCCGGCACACAACGTGGTCATCGGCGGCAAGAACACCGTTTTTGCCCCGGCCTACGGTTCGCCCTTTGTGCGCGACCTCGACGGCGGGCGCCGCTACGCCACCATCCAGGACTTCCAGAACTTCGTCAAGCTGACTTACATGGCCAACTCGCTGCACCACAGCGGCGGCACGATTTGCGAGCCAGTCGATCTGCCGGTGAACAAGCGCCATTTCGACATGGTGTATTCGCACATGAAGTTAAGCGACAAGCCTTTCATGGGCTCGGTCACGCACCCGGACCGCGCACGGGATACGGTCGAGATGACCAAGATCCTGTTCGGTGACAACTGGATCGATCCGCTGACGGGCAAACCGCGCACCGCCGTGATCAACCTGATCAACGCCAACTCGCCCATGACCTTCGATGAGACCATGTTGGGCGCGGCCAAAGTCTATGCGCGGGCCAACCAGGCCTGCATCATCACGCCGTTCATTCTGGCGGGCGCCATGTCGCCCGTGACCGTGGCCGGTACCGCCGCCCAGACCCTGGCTGAAGCGTTGGCCGGCATGGCCTTTGTGCAGCTGTGCAACCCTGGCGCGCCGGTGGTGTTGGGCAGCTTTGCATCAAGCATTTCCATGCAATCCGGTGCGCCCACTTTTGGCACGCCAGAACCCGCGCTGGTGCTGTACGTGATGGCCGCGCTGGCAAGGCGTTTGGGCGTGCCGTTCCGCTCCGGTGGTGGCTTGTGCGGCTCCAAAATTTCCGATGCGCAAGCGGCGTCTGAATCGGCCAACACCTTGCTGCCCACCTGCCTGGGCGGTGTCAACTTCGTGCTGCACACAGCCGGTTGGCTGGAAGGCGGTCTGTCCATGGGTTACGAGAAGTTCATCATGGACGTGGACCAGGCCGGCATGATGCACACCCTGCTGAACGGTGTGGACCTGACGGAAAACGGCCAGGCCATGGACGCGATCCGCGAAGTCGGCCCGGGCAAGCACTTCCTGGGTTGCGCACACACGCAAGCCAACTTCGAGAGCGCCTTCTACCGCTCACCGATCACCGACAACAACAGCTTCGAGCAGTGGGAAGCCGAAGGCTCGCGCGACCTGACCCAGCGTGCCAACGCCCTGTGGAAAAAGCAGCTGGCCGAGTACGAAGCCCCGGCAATGGACGTGGCGACTGACGAAGGCATTCTGGATTACGTGAATCGCCGCAAGGCCTCGTTCCCCGACTCCAACATCTAGTAAGCCAGCGCTGGGCCGCCCGAGCTGGCTTGCGCCTTCTTAGGGGGGCAGCGAACCAAGCGTAGCGGGGAGCCCGGGGGCTGGTTCCGCGCGTAAGATCTCAAGGCGCACTGCTTTTCGGCGGTGCGCCTTGTCTTTTCAGGGAACGGTATGGGCGTTAACAAGCTTTTGATTCCGCTGGCCTCGCTGCTTAGCGGACTTGCTTTGCTGGTCGTGGGCACAGGTCTGATGTTTGCCGCCATTGGCGCGCAGGCCGGCTCAGCCAAGTTCTCGGGTCTGGTCACCGGCCTGGTCATGTCGGCCTACTTTGCCGGTTTTGTTTACGGCACTTACGCCTGCCCCAAGATGATCCGCCGCGTCGGCCATATCCGCGCCTTTGCCACGCTGGCCTCGCTGGTCTCTGCCCTGCCCATGTTCCACGCGCTGTGGACCAACGCATTGGCCTGGGGCGTGCTGCGCTTCATCACAGGTGTCTGTCTGGTGGGCCTCTATATCGTGGTGGAAAGCTGGCTCAACGTGGTGGCCACCACGGCGCAGCGCGGCAAGGTGTTTGCGGCGTACATGGCGGTCAGCGGAATTTCCATGGCGGCCGGGCAGTGGCTGATTCTGGTGGGGGACCGCTTTGGTTTTGTGCCTTTTGCGATGGCCTCCATCCTGTTTTCGTTTGCGCTGATTCCCATCACCTTGACTCCTGTGAACGAGCCCGAGGCCATGGAGGCGCCGCGCTTTGTGCTCAAGGAGTTGTTTTACATCTCGCCGATTGGCGTGATCGGCACTATTGGCTCCGGCCTGCTTGGCGGCGCCTTCTACAGCCTGGGCCATGTGTTCGGTCAGGGCGTGGGCTTTAGCGAGCGTGGCATTGCCACCTTTATGGCGGCCACCATTTTGGGAGGTGCTGCCTTTCAGTGGCCGGTGGGGCATTTGTCCGACAAGCACGATCGGCGTCTGGTGCTGTTCTGGGTCTGCGCCTTGTGTGCGGGCGTGGCCGCGCTGGGCTTCTATCTGGCGCGCGAATATGAAAGCTCACTCATCTTTCTGGGCATTGTGTATGGCGGCCTGTCCTTCACCGTGTATGGCTTGAGCGTGGCCCACGTCAATGACTTGATTGATTCCGAAAAGGTGCTGGAAGTCAGCAGCGGCTTGCTGCTGCTTTATGGCATTGGCTCCACCGTGGGCCCGACACTGGCCGGTGGCGTGATGGATTTGCTCGGGCCCGAATCGCTAATGCTGTACTTCGCCATCGTGCTGGGTTTGCTGGCAGTCAGTGTTTGGATATTTGCGCCGGCCAAATACATCCACCCCGCCAAGAGCAGCCACAAGACCGACTACGTGGTCATGGGCAGTGGCTCGCAGGCGGTGCTGCAGATGGACCCGCGCCGCCCCGATTTTCAGCACACCAACCCGGCTCCGCCGTTGGTGGATCCGGGGCGTTGAGCGGAGGTACATGGACTTGGCAAGATCGACGCCAGTGGCAGTAGCATTCCTGTCGAGCGACTCAGGTAGGAAAAAATGTTCTCCATACCCTCATGTCAAACATAGATGCCATGTTTAGAGTGACACTCATCTGCACAGGACTAACGGAGTCGGAAGGCAGCGCTGCTGTTTCAGACGTCCTCGAAGAGTTTTCCCATCGCCCTTGGCAAACTGATTTGGCTTGCGAATGGAAAGAAGGAAAATTACGCTTTTCGGCAACCAATGACTTTGATAAAGATGGCATGGCAATGCTGGATGAATATAGCGATGCAATACATGCCTGCATAAACTACGCAGGCACTATTCATCTTGAGGTGGAGTCTGTGCGTGATGTGTAGCCGCATCGCACTTAACTTTGCTCCCCAGTTCACTCCTGCAAGTTTCCCGAACGCACCTTTAGCGTGCCCCTTGGATTCGCGATAAGCCACATCGGAAAAACTACCGCTCTGCGTCAGGCATTGAAGGCAAAGTTCGTGCTGTTCATGCAGGCTCGTGGCTTCGCGCTGTACCCGACCGGGAATGGCGGTTCTACGCGACACTGGTTCCGTCAGGACCAGACTCTGATAGCGGCCTTGTTCAGTGGAAATCGCCTCTATCCGCCGGAAGAGGCCGTCAACAAACTGATGCAGGTCTATCCAGAACTGGAGGATTACTTCAGCACCCGTGAGCCCGGTGCCCACTGCAAAACCCATGTCAGTGCCTGGTCGCAAAATGCGTCTTGACTCCTTGGTCGAGTTGACGGTCTGCGGTATGGCATCGCGAACGTTAAGCCCCACTTTTGCACAGTCAGTCACAGTTGGCAGGAACCGCGTGAATGGATGCAGTCAGTATTTCAAACTCACGCTTTCAATCAGTTGATCTTCCAACAGCTTGACTGCCTTTGGCAATTTCCCGGTGGCCTTGTGCAGCGCAATTTCAAATTCGGGCAGTGTCGGTAATCCGTCTTCGGTGCCAAAGGTTCTCCATTCCGTCGGCACCATGCTTTGCGCCATCACGGTGAGCGCCAACCCGCCTGAGACGGCCAGTTTTCCTCCGGCAAAACTCTGGCTGGTGTAGGCAATGCGCCAGGGAATGGACTGCGCATCCAGCGCGGCCAAGGCGTGGGCTCTGAAAACACAGCCCTCAGGAAACAGGGCCAGCGGCAATGGGGATTCGGCATGCACCTGTCGTTGCCGCGAGCCTGCCCACACCAGACGCTCGCGCCGCAGAATCTTGCCGGCGGGGCGGTTGGGTTGCCGCGTGATCAGTGCCACATCGAGTGCGCCTGCCTCCACCCGGTCGAGCAGGTCGCCGCTCAAGGCCCCGATCACTTCGAGTTGCACGCGCGGATAGGCGTGCGCAAATCGCGCCAGCACTTCCGGCAAAAAATATTCGGCGTAGTCATCGGGCAAACCCAATCGCACATGGCCTTCGGCAAACGGCTGTTCCATCGCGACCAAAGCGTCTTCATTCAAACGGATCATGCGGCGGGCGTAGTCCAACAGCACTTCACCCTCTTCGGTCAGCCGGATGTTGCGGCGGTCCGGTTGCAGCAGTGCCCGTCCAACAGTCTCTTCCAGTTTGCGAATCTGCATGCTGACCGCCGACTGGGTGCGACACAAATAGCGTGCGGCCAGCGTGAAACTGCCGCTGTCGATCACCGCGGTAAATGCCTGCAGCAGGGTCAGATCCAGGTACTTCATGGGCAACTTTCTGCATCACGTTTTGTGATGATCAGCATAACAAGAATTCGTTTGCTTGAAGCTAAGGGCGAAACTACATTCGCGCTTAAGCCATCTGAAACCCACCATCGACTCGACATCGACACGATCCGGACAGATCGCTTTCTCTGGCGCAAATTAACAATGAAGGAGACACACACCATGCAAGAAGCACGAGACAAGAGCCGCATCATTCTCGACCGCCGTCAACTCATCACCGGTGCGGCGGCACTGGGCCTGTCAGCCACCTTCGGCGCACTGCCGGCGATGGCACAAAGCGCCGTAAAAAAAGGCGGCACTCTGCGTGTCGGCATGGAAGGCGGCTCGCCCTCCGACAGCCTGGACCCGCGCACCTATGCCGACTCCATCCCCATCTTCTACAGCCTGATGTTCTGGAACCAGTTGGTCGAAATTGATGCCAAGGGCAATGCGGTGCCGGAGTTGGCCGAGAGTTGGGAGTCCAAGCCCGGCGCTGCGGAGTGGATCTTCAACATCCGCAAGGGCATTACTTTTGGCTCCGGCAAAACGCTGGATGCGGACGACGTCATCTACTCCATCAATCTGCACCGGGGCGAAACCAAATCACCGGCCAAGGGCATTCTGGAGCCCATCACCGACATCAAGAAACTGTCTGCCAACCAGCTGCAGATCACCATGAAATCGGGCAATGCCGACTTGCCCTTTGTGCTGTCGGACTACCACCTGGTCATCGTGCCAGCGGGTACTACAGATTTCTCCAAACCCGATGGCACCGGCGCTTATGCGCTGGTGGATTGGCAACCCGGTGTGCGGGTCACGGCCAAGCGCAAACCCGGCAATTACTGGAAACCCAACCGGGGCAATTTTGATGCGGTGGAGATTCGCTACATCGGAGACTCGTCAGCGCGCACGCAGGCGCTGATCACCGGGCAGGTCGATGCCGTGAACCGGCTCAACCCCAAGACCGTGGGGCTGTTGTCCAAGAACAAGAGCATCACCATCTCGCGCACCAAAGGCACCGGCAACCGCTATGGCTTTGTCGCCCTGCTGGACACGGACCCGTTCAAAAATCGTGACGTGATGCTGGGCTTGAAATACGGCATCGACCGGCAAAAAGTCATCGACAACGTGTTCTCCGGCTACGCCTCGTTGGGCAATGACCAGACCGTCGGCCCGGCCGATCAGTTCTTTAATGCCAACCTCAAACCCAAGGCCTTTGACCCGGACAAAGCCAAGTTTCACTTCAAGAAGGCTGGTCTCAGCGGCCCCATCGAAGTGCAGGTTTCAGACGGCTGCTACACCGGCGCCATCGACTCCGGCGTGATGTTCCAGGAAACCCTGGCCAAGGCTGGAATGACGCTGGATGTGAAGCGTGTGTCGGGTGATGGCTATTGGGACAACGTGTGGATGAAGGCGCCGTTCTGTTCGGTGTTCTGGGGCAACCGCCCGACAGCTGACCTGCAAGTGTCCACACAATTTCTTGGCGGTGGCGCCTGGAACGACACCCACTTCAAGAGTGCGGCAATGGACAAGCTGGTGGTGGATGCGCGGGTGGAACTCAACACGGCAAAACGCAAGGAAATGTATGCCGAAGTGCAACGCCTGATTTCAGAAGAGGCTGGCATGGTGTGCTTTGGCGTGGGCGACCAAATCGATGGTGGCAGCGTCAAGCTCAAGGGCCTGGAGCCCCATGCGCGCTACGACATGAACGACAACCGCCTGGCAGAAAAAGGCTGGTTCGCTTGACCGCCGCACAACAGCCAACACACAAGGGCGGCATCTTGAAAATAGGATTCATTGGCCTGGGCAACATGGGCAGTGCCGCTGCGCGCAACATCCAGCGAGCGGGCTATGCGCTGGTGGTGCACGATATCAACCGCGATGCGGGCAACAAACTAATCGCGCAAGGAGCCATCTGGGCCGACACGCCTGCTGCGGTGCTGGATCATGTGGACATCGTCTTCACCATGGTGTTTGGCCCCACGCAAATAGAAGACGTGCTGCGTGGCCCCCAAGGCCTGCTAGCGACCTCCTGCAAAGGTAAGGCCTGGGTGGACATGACCACCAGTGCGCCCAAGCTGATGCGTGAGCTCAGCGTGGACTTCGAAGCCGCGGGCGGTATGCCCGTGGACTCACCGGTGACCGGCTCAATCGACTCGGCGATACGTGGCGACATGATCTTGTTTGTCGGTGGCACGGACGCGGCGGTGGCGTATGTCACACCGGTGCTGCAGATGGTGGGTGAGATCCGTCGCGTGGGCCAGTACGGTAATGGATACGTGGCCAAGTTGGTCAACAACCAACTCTGGCTGGTGCATGCCGCAGCCATAGGCGAGGCCATGGTGGCCGCCAAGGTGGCGGGGCTTGAGCCTGATGTCTGGTGGGCCGCTATGAAAGGCGGCGCGGCCGAAAGCTTTGTCATGCAGCACGATGTGCCTTCGATTTTTGCCGGCCACTACGACCCATCCTTCAGGCTGGAGTTGTGCCTGAAAGATCTGGGGCTAATCGATGATCTGATG
>CANFNO010000134.1 GCA_947447845.1 Burkholderiales bacterium
CCGCTGACGTCGATGTGCCCCCCTTTGCCGGTAGCGCCGGCCGCGTAGTAATGCCCGGAGCTGGAAACACCCGAGGCTGCCTCGACGCTGATTTCGCCACCGTCTGTGGCGCCGTTGGCATCCGTGAAGCTGGTGCTGGTTTCCAGGACGCCGCCGCCAGAGGTGTAGGCGACCCGGCCGCCCTGACCGTTCAGACCGCGGGCGCTGACGTTCTCCGCCAAGGACAAGCGCTGACCGGCCTCGACCACGATCTGGCCACCCGTGCCACCATCCACACTGAGCGTGCCACCCAGGGCCACCGAGACGGCCTCGACTTGAATCAGACCGCCAACCTGCGTGCTGTTGCCTTCGGCCCGGACTTCGCCGGTGTTGCTGACGCTGTCACCCAACAACCAGATTTCGCCGTTTTTGTTGACCAAGGTGCTGGCCTTGACGATGCCGGTGTTGTTGACCAGGCCACCCACCGTGTCTTGTGCGGCTTTGGCCGTCATGCGTACGCTGCCGCCCGGGGCACTCAAGGTGCCGCTGTTCTCCACGCTGCTGTCTTTTGCGCCCTGCGTAATGACGGCGCTGATAAGTCCGCTGCCGGTGATGTCGACAGTGACGGCCCGCCCACCGGCCAACACCACCTGCCCGACGGGCACGTTGATGCTGCCTTCGTTCTTTACCTGGGGCGCAAAGAGCGCCACGTAGCCGCCCGTGGCGGCCTTGATATCGCCCTGGTTGATGACCCGGCCACTGCCGTCAATGCCAACGAACTGGTATTTGCCATTTTTGAAATCGTCCTGGCTGAGGTCCAGCGAACTGGCCACCAAGCCGCCCACATCGACTTTCGAGCCCGGCGCAAACAGCACGCCGTTGGGGTTGACCAGAAACACCTGCCCATTGGCAGTCAGGCGACCAAAGATTTGCGAGGCGTCATTGCCCACCACCCGGTTGAGCGCCACAGCATCTTTGCCCGGCTGCAAAAAGGTGACGCTGCCATTGGCGCCGATGTTGAAGCTTTGCCAGTCCACACCCAGACGGGCGCTGCCCTGGTTGACCACCATGCTGTTTCCAGTCTGGTTGATTTGCCCGCTGCCAACCTTGACACTACCCTGCGTAGGCAAGGCATTCAGATCCAGCGCCGCAGCGAAATGCGGAATCCACGCCGCCAGCAAACTGACCAAGAGCAGGCTGACGCGCTTTCTGGGCCGCTGAATCAGGCGCAACACGCGCTTGCCGGAGAGGCGAATCAAGGACAGCGTGGTGGACGGTTGGCTGGGGTCTGGCGTGACGCGTGCTGACATGGTTCTTTTCTCCCTTACTGCGAGCTCGGTCGCCTAAAAGCCCTTGGTGACCTGGAAGTAGATGTAGGGGTTGCGATCTGTATTGGCGGAAAGCATGGGACTGCCGCGCCAAGCGGCGGTGATGCTGAAATCCAGATCGGCACCATTGGCCCAACCCAATCCCAAACCAAAGCCGTGCAAGACAATTTCGTTGTCCACGCCGATGGCTGGACGCGCTGCAAATTCGCCCCGCGCATAGTCATAAAAAAGGCTGCCACTGAACGTGCCACCTGTCAGAGCCCAGGCTTTGCGCAACTCCAGTGCAATCACGCTCGCGCTGTCCACACTGGCTTGTCCGGGTGCGTAGGCACGCACCCCGAAGGGGCCGGTCAAGGCGTACTTCTCCGAACTGTCCAGATTGTCAAAAGCCTGTTGGCCACTGGCGCGAATGGACACACTCCAGTCGGCAAACAGCGCCTGACGGTGCGAGGCGTCAAAACTCAGCTTGCTAAAAAATCCTGTGGCGGCACCACTGGCTGGTACCGAATCCCAGTCCAGGGTACCGGCGGAATAGGTCAGGGTGCTCTGCGTCGAACCGCCACCCAACCAGGGGCTGCGGCTGGAGGCACTAAAGCCCAGGCTGACTTGCTGGCTGTGCTTTTTATTGTTGTTGTTAATGAGATCGAGCACATCGGCCAGGTCCTTGTAGTCATAGCCGCCGGTGAGGCTGATGTTCTCGTCCATGCTGCGGGCCAGTTGGTAATTGAGACCCAGATGCACGGCGTTGGCCTCGCCCCGTGCGCCCAGGCTGTCATAGGGTGCGCCCAGGGTGTAGCTCAGGCGGCTGACCCCGGCGTCCAAACTCCAACCCTGCCCACCAAAGGGCACGCGGGTGTTCAGACTGCCCGTGGTCAGGCTTACGCGTGGCGAACTTTGCAGGCGCAACCGGGTGCTGTCTCCCAGGCCAAACAAATTTTTGAATTGAAATAGCGCGCCCAGGCGAAATTCGCCGGTGGACTCGCTGCCCTGGTTGTTGAGATCCACCGAGTAGGCCAGCGGATCTTCTTCAGCCACCGTGACGATGACATCGGCCGTGCCGGGACGCGCGCCGGGCGCAAAGGATGCCCTGGCCACCACCCCGGGAATGTCATTGAGTAGCAACAGGCGCCGCTCCAGATCGGACTGCAATACCTGCGGCGTGCGGGTGATGCCCTCGACATATTTCTGAATCACTTCGTCGTTCAAACGGACGTCCTGCGCGGTCACAATTTGCACGCTGTCCACGGTGCCTTCCAGCACCGCAATTTCGATCACGCCCTGCTCAATTTTCTGCACGGGCAGGTAGGCATAGGCGAGCAAAAAACCCTGCGTCTGGTAATGCCGCGTAATGGCTCCGGCGGCATCGTTGAGGCCGTTCACATCCAGCACTCGGCCTTCCCAAGGCTTGACCAGGCTGGCCAGCAGCTCACCGGCAAAAGCCTTGTTGCCCGTGACACGAAAACGCGCTACGTCGACTTGCGCACCCTCGGGCAACTTGATGGCGGGACGCGGTGCGCTTTCCTGAATCAAATCTTTTACCTCGGGGCGGGGCAACGATTCGCGATCTGACTTTTGAATTTCGTTGAGCAACTGACCAGCGTTTGGGAGCGTTTGGGCACTTATCGAACTCGCACCAAGAGCCATCAGCCCCGAGACAATCAGAGGCCGGATCGAACGGGCATTGCAGTGTGGGATGCTGGTTTTCATACTGTGGTGGTTCGGTGCTCGACCAAGGTAAGAAGGGTTGACGTACGCGCCCGATGCCAGGTTGGGGCCCTTATGCGTCAGAAGGTGCGGGAGCGACGGCTTGGTTACTTTTCAAAACTCCATCGGCGAGCAACTTTTTGACAACAGCTTCCTGGCCGTTAAAGGCCTGCACAAAACCCTCAAGCGGCATCACCAGCACATGGCTGATACTGGTTTTTGGCTCGCTTAAGTTGTTTTCGGGGACCATGTCAAGAATGGAAAATTCCAGGCGCACGGTGTTGCCAGCAATCTGGAGGTTGGTGAGTCGGTCGGCAAAAAAGGTGTTCACTGTGTTTCCTTGGTTTTTCAGTCAATCAAAAAATTCAAAGCAAACTGCCCCGGAACATGGGGCAGCAATACATAGGGGTATCAGCGTTGTCGGGTTTGTGCCGCGGTGGCGCGCCAAGTGCCATCCATCTGTTCAAGCAAATACTTTTCTTCCGATTCAAAGCGGTAGGGCTTGCCGGCTTGTCGACCTTCTTCAATCACGATTGACTTGACCGCAACCGGCCCGCATGGCGCGCTGGAATCGCTCGGTTTGCCCTCCAGTGAGATGCGTCTGTGCTTGTAATTGGTGAGGGTGGCGACTGCCGTCACGATGCTGTCGGCCAGTTCGGCGCCTTCAAGTTCGAGTTCGGTCATCTTGCCGTTGGCACCCCGCACCGTCGCCTTGACCCGGACGTCCGGGCCAAACATGGACAAGATGGCTGCCGCGTCACCGCGCACGATGTTTTGATCCAATTCATGGGTCCAGCGCTTGGCAACATCTACTGGCACACAGGCTGCGTTTTGTTTGCGCCTAGCCAAGAGCTCCTGCTGGTTGTTCGACTCGGCGCTTTTTGCCAGCTCATCCATTTCGGCGTCGAATTTGCCGGGTACATAAAAGTCCGGCACCTTCTCTAGCAGCACCGGGAACAGCAGCGTCAACAGAGCCCTGGATTTTCCCGCTGCGCGTGCAAACCCGACCCGGCCCGGGTCGATATTGACCGACTGACCCGCAGCCTCCAGTGTGGTGCCGCCCTGATTCACCTTGTCATACGTGCCTGGCTTGAAGCGTGAAGAGTCCTCGTCTTCGGCCAGCAGCACATAGGGTTCGTGGTCGGTCCCGCGTATGCCAATCGTGGCGGTGGGCGTTGTCAGGACGTTGCCTTTGCGGTTTAGCTTTCCAATCCAACCGGAGATGATGCGCAATGCGCCTTTGAGCAGCTGAATGTGGGTGCTGTCAGTTGCGGTGCCCTGCGCAGCAAATTGCAGCGCGACAAACTCGGCACCCGGGCGAATCGCGATAAAGCCCGCGTCCTGCGTCTTCAAAACAGCCTCTGCAGTGGCACCCGCACTCAATCGCTCACCCACCAACACGGTGTCACCCAGCTTCAACAAGTGCCTGCCGTTGGCCCCGTCTGCGGCCACCTCTCCCTCGATACGCCAAACAATGGCAAATGGTTTGTCGCTGGGTTCTGCGGCCTCTGCAAAGTGGAATGCAACGGCCCAGAAAGCGAGCGTGAAGAGGAGGAAGTGCAGCGCGCGTTGAAATACTGCAAACCTGGTTGCAGACCCAAGCCTCCCAGCTTGGACAAGACAGTTCGTTGACAGCAGAATTTTCATCTTGATGTGGACCCGCTTGGCACGCCATATTTCTACAGAGTCTCCCGAACACTCTGCGACCCGTATTTCAGAGCAATTATCCCGAAATTTGCTACCAAATGTAAGAAATTACGGTGCGATGGGCGTACCGCACACGTGACAGTTTGCGCCAACGCAAAGGGTCCGGCCAGAGAGCAGGCAGCGAGGCGACTGTGCCTCAGGCGGATCTGCTAGCCCACCAACCTTCCAAGCTATAAATCACCAGCGCCGCCCAGATCAGCACAAAGCCGACAAAGCGCGCACTGGCAAAAGGCTCGTGAAACAGCCAGACGCCGATGGCGAACTGCAGGCTCGGCGAGATGTATTGCAGGATGCCCATGGTGGTCAGCGTGATGCGCCGCGCACCTGCCGCAAACAGCAGCAGAGGCAACGCAGTCATCGGGCCGCCGAACAGCAACCAGCCCAGTGTGGTGGGGTCAAACTTCACAAAGGCGCTGGTGCCCTGCCAACTCAAGTAAGCCAATACCGCGACCGCCAGCGGCGCCAGCAAAAAGGTCTCCAGCGACAAGCCTTCCAGTGCGCCCAGCGCGCCCACTTTGCGCAACAGGCCGTAGCCACCAAAGCTGAAAGCCAATATCAAGGCGATCCAAGGCGGATGCCCGGCCTGCACCGCCAGCCACAAAACACCCGAACTCGCCACCGCCACAGCCAGCCATTGGCCTCGGCGCGGACGCTCGTGCAGCACAAAGAAACCGATGGCCACATTTACCAGCGGCAAAATGAAATAACCCAGGCTGGCGTCGAGTAAATGCTGGTTGTGCACGGCCCAGACGTAGGTCAGCCAGTTCAGCGTGAGCAGCGACGCCGACAAGGCAAAGGCTGCCAGCACACGCGGTTGCGAAGCCACCTCGCGCAACCAACTCCAGCGCCGCATAAACGCCAGCACGCACAGCAAAAACACCGCAGACCAAAGCGTGCGGTGCATCACCACCTCCAACGGTGCCACGCCCACGAGTTGGTGAAAGTAGAGGGGGAACATGCCCCAGGCGATATAGGCCGAGGCGGCGTAAAGGACGCCGGTGTTCATGGGTGCAAACGAAGAGACATGGGAACATTGTCGCCGCCCATGCTGCGCATACCTGTCGCGCGCCCGACCTCAAACGCGCTCAAACGCCACCGTAAACGCCGCCTTGCACGGCATGCGCGCACCTGCAGGCCGCGCTACAACCAGACCTGTTGCGCCACCCGATGCATATTGCCGCCCATCACCCGCGCGGATTCATCTGCTGTCAACCCGGTGGCCTTCAGCGCTGCGTCCAGTTGCGACCAGGTGTCTTGGGGCACATAGCTGATGTCAGCAATGCCGTTGCCGTAACCCGCAGCCTGTGGCCACCAATAGCCGGGATCAAATGCGCCGGGGGGCGTGTCATCCAGGCCGGCCTGGCTCCAGCCGTAGTCCAGACCGATGCCCACATGCTGCACCCCCACCAGATCTGCCACGTAGGCGGCATGGCGGGCGACATCGTGCACCGTGGGTTTGGGGTTACCCAGAAACACCGATACGCCTGAGACACACACCACGCCGCCGGTGGCAGCGCAGGCACGAATCTGTTCGTCGCTGATGTTGCGACCATGCTCCACCAGTGCCAACGGGTTGGCGTGGCTGAAGACCACCGGCTTGCTCGAAGCGGCCATGATCTCCATGCTGCACAGACGCCCGGCGTGGGCGCAGTCCATCAACACGCCCGCCGCATTCACGGCTTGCACCATCTGCAAACCCAATGGGGTGAGACCCTGCGGCACATCGTGGCAGCCACCGGCCACCGCGTTGTTGCGGTTGTAGGCAAAGTGCATCTGGCGCACGCCCAAGGCGGCAAACATTGCCACCATGTCCGGTTGCTCCAAGAGCGGCATGGAGCCTTCCAGGTCAAAGCCAATGGCGATCTGCCCTTTTGCCCTGGCGCGCGCAATATCTGCCACGCTGCTTGCCAGCAAGTAGCGCTCCGGCTGCGCCGCGATGCTGGCGCGGTAGCCTGCGATCACGGACATGATTTGCGACAGCGGGTTCATGTCCATGCCGACATTGATGCTCGCATAGTGCACGCCTTGTGCGCGCAGGCGCTCAATGGGCTCAAAGCTGGCCTGTGGGTGCAAGGGCAGGCAGACGTGGGATTCCCACCGGATCGGGGTGTTGTGGGTGTTGTTGTGGCTGGTGTGCATTGCGCCAGCATAAACAAAAAAACGCGCCCGAAGGCGCGTCTTTCAAGGGTGGTGCAAGGTTTACTTGCTGACCACGCGGACCATTTCCAGGCACTTGTTGGAGTAGCCCCATTCGTTGTCGTACCAGCTCACGAGCTTGACGAAGGTGCCGTCCAAAGCAATGCTGGCGTCGGCATCAAAGATGGAGGTGCGGGTGTCACCACGGAAGTCGGTGGCAACCACCTTGTCTTCGGTGTAACCCAGCACGCCTTTCATGGCGCCTTCGCTCTGTGCCTTGATTTCGGCGCAGATTTCAGCCATGGTGGCGCTGGTGTTCAGCTCAACCGTCAAGTCAACCACCGACACATCGCTGGTTGGCACGCGGAAGGCCATGCCGGTGAGCTTCTTGTTCAAAGCAGGAATCACCACGCCCACAGCCTTGGCAGCGCC
>CANFNO010000135.1 GCA_947447845.1 Burkholderiales bacterium
AGGCAATGGCAACCGAGCCAGCTGCCTCGGGGCTGATCCGCGCGACGCGCAAATCGTGAAAACGGGAAGATGCAGTCATGGTGGGGCGGGTGAGGATGGGGGTTAATAGGGTTTGAAGTAATCAAACGGTTCCATGCACTTCAGGCATCGGTACAAAGCCTTGCAAGCGGTGGAACCAAAGTGTGAAATTTCGGTGGTGTTGTCAGAGCCGCATTGCGGGCAGGCCACGGTGTCGCGCACTGCCAAGCCCTGGCGCGGCGCGAAGGCCATCACCTGCGCTCCGGCAGCCGCAGCGCAGGCGCTTTTCACCGGCGGTGCAATGCCGTAGGCGCGCAACTTGTCGCGACCTTCCGGCGTCATCCAGTCGGTGGACCAGGCCGGTGCCAGTTGGGTGATGACGTTGGCAGTGACGCCTGCGCCAGACAACGCATTCGCCACATCGTCGGCCATCTGGCTCATGGCCGGGCAACCGCTGTAGGTGGGGGTGATGACCACTTCCAGGCCATTCGGGCCCTGGCGCACCGCACGCAGAATGCCCATCTCGCGCAGGTTAACCACCGGAATTTCCGGGTCGGTCACCGCCTCCAGCAATTCCCAGATGGCGTGGTGCTCCTGGGTCTGCTGGCTTTGCGCCAGCGGGCCATCAGGCAGCACGCCGTGCGTTGACGACAGCGCACTGGAGGGGGCATTCACAGACATGGCAGTTACCAGACGGCCTCAGGGTGGGCGCGCGCCAGGCTTTGCATTTCTGCCAGCACAAAGCCCAGATGCTCGGAATGCACGCCGTGCTTGCCCGTGGTAACAAAGCCGGTGCTCGACGGGACCTTCAGCGTAGCCGCTTGCAGCGTGTCGCTCACCATGGCTTCCCACTCGGCCCGGAAGGTGCTCACGTCCACACCGGCGCCGGTTTTGACAGCCGCTGTTTCCATGGCGCTGGTCGTCCAGAACTCTTGCGTGAAGGGCATCAGGTAATCAAAGGCGGCTTGCATGCGACGGTGCGATTCGTCCGTGCCATCGCCCAGACGCAGCACCCAGTCATGCGCGTGGCGCAGGTGGTACTGCACTTCTTTGAGCGACTTGGAGGCTATTGCGGCAAGCTGCGCATCGGTCGACGCGGCGAGTGCGGCCCATACCTGCACCATCAGCGCGCTGTACAAAAAGTTGCGCGCCATAGTGACCGCATAGTCGCGGTCGCCGGTGGACGTGGGCAAGCTGGCGGTGCGATGCGGCAACTCCAGCAGCGTGTAGTTTTTGAACTCCGGCACGTCGCGGAAGTAGGCCAACAGGTCTTCGCTGCTCTTGCCATCCTTGCGCACAGTTGCCACATGCTGGTACAGCAAGCGCGCCTGACCGATCAGGTCGAGTGCGTTGTTGGCCAGCGCCAGGTCTTCTTCAATGACGGGGCCGTGGCCGCACCACTCCGCATTGCGCTGGCCCAGGATCACCGCGTTGTCTGCCAAATGCAGCAGATAGTCTTGGTAGCCGGCCATTACATGTGCCCCACTTCTTCAGGAATGTCATAGAACGTGGGGTGGCGGTAGATCTTGTCGGCAGCCGGTTCGAACATCGCGTCCTTGTCTTCCGGAGCGCTGGCGGTGATCGACTTGGACGGCACCACCCAGATGCTCACGCCTTCCTGGCGGCGGGTGTAGACATCACGCGCCATCTGCAGCGCGTGCTGCGCGTCCGACGCGTGCAGGCTGCCGCAGTGCTTGTGCTCCAGGCCCTGTTTGCTGCGGACAAATACTTCCCAGAGGGGCCAGTCTTTAAGGGCTGTCGGGCTCTTGTCGGTGGTGGTCATGCTGCTTCCTTCTGTGTTTGGGGTTGGTGTTTTTGGGCGTAGGCCAGGGCGGCATCGCGCACCCACTGGCCGTCGTCATGCGCCTTGACGCGGGTTGCCAGGCGCTCCTTGTTGCAGGGGCCGTTGCCGTTGACGGTGTTCCAGAACTCGTCCCAGTCGATCTGGCCGTAGTCGTAGTGCTGGCGCTCTTCGTTCCACTTCAGATCGGGGTCGGGCAGGGTCACGCCCAGCACGCGGGCCTGGGGCACGGTGGCGTCGATAAATTTCTGGCGCAGGTCATCGTTGCTGATGCGCTTGATGCCCCAGCGCATGGCTTGCTCGCTGTGCGGGCTGTTGGCATCCGGCGGTCCGAACATGGCCAGGCACTTCCACCAAAAGCGGTTCACCGAGTCCTGCACCATGGCGCGTTGCTCGGCAGTGCCTTGCATCATCACCAGCAGTGCTTCATAGCCCTGGCGCTGATGGAAAGACTCTTCCTTGCAGACGCGGATCATGGCGCGTGCATACGGGCCATAAGAGCAGCGGCACAGCGGAATCTGGTTCATGATGGCCGCGCCATCCACCAGCCAGCCGATGGTGCCCACATCCGCCCAATTGAGAGTGGGGTAATTGAAGATGGAGCTGTATTTGGCTTTGCCACTGTGCAGGTCGGCCAGCATCTGGTCGCGGCCCTGGCCCAGGGTTTCCGCAGCGCTGTAAAGGTAGAGGCCGTGGCCGCCTTCGTCCTGCACCTTGGCAATCAGAATGGCTTTGCGCTTCAAGCTGGGGGCGCGGCTGATCCAGTTGCCTTCGGGCAGCATGCCAACGATTTCGCTGTGCGCATGCTGGCTGATCTGGCGCACCAAGGTCTTGCGATACGCCTCGGGCATCCAGTCTTGAGGCTCGATCTTGCCGTCGTCGTCGATGCGCGCATCAAAGCGCATTTGCGACTCGGCGTTTTCCAACGACACAGGCTTGGCTGCGGGCTTCTGGCCCGGCTTGTCCTGCACGTTAAATGATTGGGTGTACATCTAGGTTCACTCCTTGGGTTGATTAGGGTTTGGGGGACATCCAAGCGGGGGGCCGCTTGTCGAGGAATGCGGACACGCCATCGCGTGCTTCGTCGGTGCGGCGCTGGCGCGCAATGCGTTGTGCGGTTTCTTCCAGCGTGGCGTCATCCAGCGGGCGGCCCTGCACTGCGCTGATGAGTTCTTTGGCGGCCTTTTGGGCCAGCGGTCCACCCGCAACCAGCGGCTTGACCAATGCCGCCACGGCAGCGTCCAGTTGGTCCAGCGGTGCCACTTCATGCACCAGGCCGATGGCCAGTGCGCGCTCGGCGTTGATGCGCTCTGCCGTCTGAAAATAGCGCAAGGCCTGGCGCGGCCCGATGGCACGCAGCACATAGGGGCTGATGACCGCCGGGATGATGCCGAATTTCACTTCCGAGGTGCTGAATACCGCATCCGCGCTGGCCACTGCCATATCGCAGGCGGCTGCCAGCCCGGTGCCACCGCCGAGTGCCGCACCCTGCACGCGGGCAATGGTCGGCTTGGACAACGTGGAGAGCACTCGCAGCATGCGGGCAAAGCGGCGCGCGTCCTCCAGGTTCTCCTGCTCGCTGGCCTCTGCCGCACGGCGCATCCAGTTCAGGTCGGCTCCGGCTGAGTAGTGCGGGCCACGGCCCCCCAGCACCACCACGCGCACGGCAGCGTCTTTGTCCAGCAACTCGCAGGCGCGGGTGAGCTCGTCTATGAGTTGCTCGTTAAAGGCGTTGAACACGTCGGGCCGGTTCATCCAGATCGTGGCGACCGGGCCTGCGTGTTCGATGGTGAGGGTTTCAAACATGGGAATGGGCGCTTAGGTTGCTACGTTTACTTGGACAGAACCCACTCGCCGTTCTTGATTTCAAACATGCGGAAGGCCGACAGGTCCAGGCCCATGTGGTCGGTCGCCGACATGTTGAAAATGCCACCGGTGCCGACAAAGCCCTTGGTGGCTTCGATGGCATCGCGCACTTTGGCTTTGTCGGTGGAACCGGCACGCTTGATGGCGTCCACTGCCAGGCCCAGGCCGTCGTAGGCATAGCCGCCGAAGGCCGAAACGTCGGTCTTGTACTTGGCCATGAAGGCCTTGGTGTAGCCGTCTGCCACCGGGCGCTGCGGGTCATTGGCGGCCAGCTTGTCGGGTGCCAGCAGGGCCGAAGTGGGCAGGCGCACACCTTCGGCTGCGGGGCCTGCGAGCTTGATGAAATCGTCAGATGCCACACCGTGCGCGTGATACAGCGGCAGGGTGATGCCCAACTGTTTGTAGCCCTTGGTGGCCAAGGCGGGGCCCTGGCCCAGACCGAAGATGAACACAGCCTCGACGCCCGCGGTGTTGCGGATCTTGGTGAGCTGCGGGCCCATGTCGGTGTCCTTCGGGCCATAGGTTTCGTTAGCCACCAAAGTGATGCCGTATTTACCCGCCACGCCTTCGGTTTCCTTGCGGCCGGATTGACCAAAGCCACTGGTCTCGGACAACAAGGCGACCTTGGTGATGCCGCGCTTCTTCATGTCCTCAAACACTTTTTCAGCAGCCATGCGGTCGGTGTGAGGAGTCTTGAAAACGAACTTCTTGACCGGCTCGATGATCACCACGGCACCGGCCAGGGAGATGAAAGGAATGCCAGCCTTCTCGACCAGCGGTGCCATGGACATGGTGGCTCCGGTGGTGGTGCCGCCGACCAGAATGTCGACCTTGTCATCGTCAATCAGGCGCTTGCCAAAGCCGTTGGCCTTGCTGGCATCGCTGCCATCGTCGTAGTGCACCAGTTCCAGCGGACGACCCAACACACCGCCTTTTTTGTTGATGTCCTCGATCATCATCTGCAGCGTCTTGAGCTCGGGGTCACCCAGGTAACCGGCAGGGCCGGTCACGGACAACACGGAACCGATCTTGATCGGGTCTGCCGCAAACACCGTGCAGGCGGTGAGGACCAGGGCGCTTGCGAGTGCCAATTTTTTGAAGCGTGAAATCATGGGAAGTCTCCTTTTTGGTGGTTGGAATCAAATACGTTCAATGACTAGCGCAATGCCCTGCCCCACGCCGATGCACATGGTGCACAGCGCGTAGCGGCCATTGCGGCGGATCAATTCATACATGGCAGTGGTAACCAGGCGCGCGCCGCTCATGCCCAGCGGGTGGCCCATGGCAATGGCCCCGCCGTTGGGGTTGACGCGGGAGTCGTCATCGGCCAGGCCCAGGTCGCGCATGACGGCCAGGCCTTGGGCGGCAAAGGCTTCGTTGAGCTCGATCACATCCATTGCGGCAAGCGTCAAACCGGTTTGCTGCAACACCTTGCGCACAGCCGGTGCGGGGCCAAAACCCATGATGCGCGGCGCCAGGCCGGCGGTAGCCATGCCGAGCACGCGCGCCTTGGGGGTCAGGCCAAAGCGTGCGACCGCTGCGGGAGAAGCTAGCAACAAGGCGCACGCGCCATCGTTCACACCCGAGGCATTGCCTGCCGTCACCGACAGGTCCGGGCCGTTGACGCCCTTGAGCTTGGCCAGCATTTCCAGCGTGGTGTCGGGGCGCGGGTGTTCGTCGGTATCAAAGACCACCGGGTCACCCTTTTTGCGCGGCATCACCACCGGCACCAATTCGTCAGCAAAGCGGCCTGCGGCATGGGCTGCGGCCCAGCGCTTTTGCGAGTTGACGGCGAAGGCATCCTGATCGGCACGCGACACCTTGAAGTCGGCCGCCACGTTGTCGGCTGTTTGCGGCATGGAGTCAACTCCATGCGCGGCTTTCATCAGCGGATTGACAAAGCGCCAGCCGATGGTGGTATCAAAAATCGCAGCGCTGCGCGAGAACGCGCTCTCGGCCTTGCCCATCACAAAGGGGGCGCGTGACATGCTCTCCACGCCACCAGCAATCATCAATTGCGTTTCGCCCGACTTGATGGAGCGTGCCGCCAGACCCACGGCATCCATGCCCGAGCCGCACAGGCGGTTCAGCGTGGTGCCGGGCACCTCCACCGGCAAGCCTGCCAGCAGGCCCGACATGCGCGCCACGTTGCGGTTGTCTTCACCGGCCTGGTTGGCACAGCCATAGAGGATGTCATCCACCGCAGCCCAGTCGACATTCGGGTTGCGCTGCATCAGCGCCTTGAGCGGCACAGCGCCCAGGTCGTCGGGACGCATGCTGGCCAGAGCGCCACCGTAGCGGCCGATGGGGGTGCGAACGGCGTCGCAAATCAAAGCTTCAATCATCGTTTTTTCCTTCAAACCAATTTGGGACGCTCGTCGAGCACGCGCTTGGCCTTGCCCACCAGCGTGCGGGGAATACCTTCAAAGTGCATGACCGTGACGCGGGTGGACACACCGACATTGGTCTTGATGTGGTGCTGCAGTTCTTTGGCAATCTCGCTGCTGAGCTTGTCGCTCATGCCGGCTGAGAGTTCGCGCTGAACCTCGCAGCGCACTTCCAGGTTGTCGAGGTGGCCGTCGCGTGTCAGCACGACCTGGTAGTTGCCCGAGAGGCGCTTGTCACGCAGGATTTGCTCTTCGATCTGCGAGGGAAACACATTCACGCCACGCACGATCAGCATGTCATCCGAGCGACCGGTGATCTTGCCCATGCGGCGGAAGGCGCGCGAGGTGGGTGGCAAGAGGCGTGTGAGGTCGCGTGTGCGGTAACGAATCACCGGGAAGGCCTGCTTGGTGAGCGAGGTAAACACCAGTTCGCCGTCTTCGCCGTCGGCCACTACTTCGCCGGTGTCGGGGTTGATGATTTCGGGGTAGAAGTGGTCTTCCCAAATCACCGGGCCGTCCTTCGACTCGATGCACTCGCAGGCCACGCCGGGTCCCATGACTTCGGTCAGGCCATAAATGTCGATGGCATCAATGCCCAGCTTGCGCTCGATCTCGGCGCGCATGCCCTCGCCCCAGGGCTCGGCACCGAAGATGCCGACCTTGAGCGAGATGTCTTCGGGCTTGACGCCCAGGCGCTCGAACTCTTCGGCAATCACCAGCGAGTACGACGGCGTGACCATGATGATTTGCGGCTGGAAGTCCAGAATCTGCGCCACCTGTTTTTCGGTCTGGCCACCCGACATGGGCACCACGGTGCAGCCCAGACGCTCGGCGCCGTAATGCGCACCCAGACCACCGGTGAACATGCCATAGCCGTAGGCGTTGTGCAGCATGTCGCCCTTGCGGCCACCCGCTGCGCGGATGGAACGCGCCACCAGATTCGCCCAGTTATCAATGTCCTGCGCGGTGTAGCCCACCACAATCGATTTGCCGGTGGTACCGCTGGATGCGTGCAGGCGCAGCACCTGATCGCGTGGCACGGCAAACAGCCCAAAGGGGTAGTTGTCGCGCAGCGCGGTCTTGGTCATGAACGGGAACTTGGCCAGATCGGCCAGGCTCTTCAAATCGTCCGGGTGCACGCCTTTTTCATCAAAGGCTTTTTTGTGAAAAGGCACGTTGTCA
>CANFNO010000136.1 GCA_947447845.1 Burkholderiales bacterium
ACCTCTGTATCCCATGCGGTTTTGTTGGCAGAAACAGTTCCCGCATTGCTCGCATAATTTGCCATATTGGCTTGGTCCACCATCATTCTTCCAATAATGCTGTTTGCAAGATAACTGGCATCTGTACGATACTTGCCATGCATCGCATCAGTTATGGCAAAAGTTTGCACACCAAGCAAGGCCAGCAGGCCAAAAGAAAATATCAAGAGTGAGACCAGAACTTCTATGAGCAGAAATCCTTGCGCGGATTTTTTGCTCTTTACGGGTTGAATTAGCATTTTCTTGGATCTCCCGTTGTTGTCACTGTAGGGTCACATAACTTTGATTGACCTCCGGCAGACAGGGTAACTCGATACGCTTTTGTTGTTCCGGCACTGGTAAAGTTAACCGCAGTGAAAGGCACGCTTCCATCTTTGTTGGTGCTGGCCAAAATGCTTAGTCCCGTGTAGGTGGCAGTCGTTGACGTCGATGGTGTTAGCGCCACGGTAGTACCTTCTCCACCTTCTACTGCCGGTTTTGCCTGTATGGAAGCAGGACAATCATCGACTCCGTCATTGTTTAGATCTGCGACAGTGGTGCTACATCCTACGGTCCAGGATGAGTCTGCCGATAGAGTAAAGAAAATGGCAGTATTGCGCTTAAGTGCCTCGCTTCTGGCCAATTGCAGACCATTTAAAACGGACTCTGCCTTGACGCGCAAACGGCCCGAAACAATCCAAGATTGCAATGAAGGTGCTCCAACCGCAACAACAATTGCCGCGATTGTTATTACCACCATGGCTTCCAGCAATGTAACGCCACGTTGATTGTAATTAGCGGACATCAGCAGCCTCCACCTTGCTTGCTTACCCAGCATGTATTGCTGTCGCCCCAAGGCGTGTCCGATGCACGGGTCCCATTTTGATCAATGGTATAGGTGAAACCCGATACATTTGAAGTTGATTTGCCTGCAGCACTTATCGAATAGGTGTTTGCCGTGAGTGTCGGGCAAGTAAATACGAAATTCTTACTCTGGGCGGGAGTCGGGCAACCAAATCCGACGTAAGTCCGGTTGTCCGCAAAAAATTGCTCGATGCGCAGGCGTAGATCTGATAGTCCACTGGTCGCTTCGGGTATGTTGCCTCGAATGACATAGGCTTGATAGCTTGGCATTGCAACCGCAGCAAGTATGCCAATAATTGCCACAGTAATCATTAACTCAATAAGCGTAAAACCCAAATTCTTGTGCATATCAATTCCCATTTTCTGTATTTGCAACATTGGCGACTGTTGCCGTTTCACTATGGCACAGGAGGGATTCGAATGGGCTATTGAACCGATGATGTGCACGTGGTGTCCGACAAGCGGTAGCTTCTAAAGGGCCGTGCTTGGCAGTCCGCAGGGGGCAAAGAATGGCGAATCTTGGCCTTTTTGACGTTTTTTGATCATTTTCCGATCAAGATTTTTGGTTTCTTAAAGTGCAAATTCCAACTCCCTGAGGAGTGTGGAAATGGTTACTTTTGGTTCGATGACAAGGAATTTGGCAGCCTCTTCGCCAGTGAGGCGAACGCCTTCCGGAAGAAGACATTTGACCCTTGCAGTCAGGGGAGTTACGCAACTGGAAATGCTTGTCGTCATTGCAATTGTCGGAATTCTTGCAGTACAAGCGGCAAGCTCTGGCTATGCATTTCTGTCCCTTTGGCGCTTGAAGTCTGCAACCGGGACGTTTTTCAATGATCTGTCATTTGCCAGGAGTGAGGCTATCAAACGCAATTCGAGGGTTGTGTTGTGCATTTCATCTGATGGCGTGCAATGCGTTACCGATGGCGGTTGGGAGCAAGGGTGGATGGTTTTTCAAGATCAAAACCATAACGCGCTTGTCGATGAGGAGGATCTCGTCTTGGCGCGAGCAGGTGCACTGCAACCGCCACTGCGACTGGCAGGGAATAGAAACGTCAGCAAGTACGTTTCATACAGCCCGATCGGATTTACAAATCTGACCTCTGGCGCCTTTCAGGCAGGTACGTTTGTACTTTGCGACACGTCAGGAGTGCTCGATGAGGCCAGGGAAATTGTCATAAGCAGCTTAGGCCGACCGCGAATTGCCAAGGTCGGCAACCAGTTATGCCCGAAGTTCTAAGCCTTGCTTTCGCCTTTCTTGGGCATATCCGTGATCAGCTGCCGCACTAGATGGTCTGCAGTCATGTCCTCCGGTGGCACGGGCATGTCGCCGCGTGAAGCGCGAAGCGCAAGATCACACGCGGCGTAAAGACAAGAGGCTAGGGATTCGTTGTCCATATTCTTCAGCAGTTGCGCGGTAGCGCTGGAAACGGTTCGATTCATATTGGTTCCTTTGTGCCACCATTGCTGGGCAGCGAAAATGTGAAAGAACTGGAATCATACTTATGAATATTCTCTTGACCGGCGGTGCCGGCTATATCGGCAGCCATACCTACCTTGCATTGATCGCTGCGGGCCACACACCGGTGATCTTGGACGACTTTTCAAACAGCAGCCCCAAGGTGCTTGAACGTCTGGAGCGAATCGGTGGGCAGGCGGTGATGTGCGAGCAGGGGAGCGTGTCGGACTTTGCGCTTGTGAAGGCCCTTATTCAACGCCATGCCATTGATGCGGTCATGCACTTTGCGGGTTTCAAGGCGGTGGGTGAAAGCGTGGCACATCCGCTCAAATACTTTGACAACAACCTTGTCGGAATGACGCGTCTGCTGCAGGCAATGGACGCCGCGAATTGCCGCACATTGGTGTTTTCCAGCAGCGCCACGGTTTATGGTGACCCGGCGTCCGTTCCCATCACCGAAAATTTTCCTCGCAGCCACACCAATCCCTATGGGCACACCAAGCTTGTGATTGAGGACATGCTGAGTGCGATACAAAAGTCCGACCCCTCGTGGCGGGTCGCGGTGCTGCGTTACTTCAACCCGGTGGGAGCTCACCCGAGTGGTCTGATTGGTGAAGACCCGCGCGGCATTCCCAATAACCTGATGCCATTTGTGGCCCAAGTGGCCGTCGGCAAGCGCCCGGTTTTGAATGTTTTCGGCAACGACTACCTCACGCCTGACGGCACCGGGGTACGCGACTACATCCATGTGCAGGATTTGGCGGCCGGGCATGTCGCCGCGCTTCAGATATTGGCCTCCAAGGGCCAGAGTTTCACGGTGAATCTCGGAACGGGGCAGGGTTACAGCGTGCTGGATGTCGTGCATGCATTCGAGAAAGCCAGTGGCCGCAAGGTGCCTGTGCACTTTGCGCCGAGGAGGGAAGGTGATGTGGCGCAGTGTTACGCCAGTACTGAGCTGGCCTCGACCTTATTGGGCTGGAAGGCTGAGTTAGGTCTGGACGCGATGTGCGCCGATTCCTGGCGCTGGCAGAGCGGAAATCCGGATGGGTATTTGTAGAGTACTGGGGCAAGCCCAAGCCCCGTTATTTCTACAAAATTGCAGCGAGTTATTGCGTTTTCCGGGTGGGAAAAAAACTCAACTTGCAGCAAAATGTGTCCGATAAGGGTAGTAGGGGTGCACTGGCGTGCTTCCCGGCTTGACTCAATCAGTCTGAGTTAAGCAATGCCGCATTAAAAATAATGTCACATTTGACCGATCAGGAACTGCAGCAGCAGATTCAGCAGCACACGCCGCTGGTGGAAATGCTGGCCCGCAACCTTGCCAGAAAGCTCCCGCCGAGCGTCGATTGTGCAGATTTGATTCAGGATGGGCATGTCGCTCTGATCAATTCGATTCTCTACACTTCCAAAAAGATAACTGCGGCCCATTTCAAGAACTATCTGGCGATGCGGGTTCAGGGTGCCATGTTGGACGGTCTGCGCGTGCTGGACAATGGACCAAGGCAGTTGCGCAAAGATATGCGTACGGTAGAGCGCGCTATGCAACGCCTGGGCCATTTGCTTGGGCGGGTTCCTCTGGAAAGTGAATTGGCCATTGAGTTGGGAATGCCACTCAGGAAGTACCAGCGCATGCTTCAGCAGGCTTCGGACTACAACCTGATATCCCTTGAAGACATTTTGGAGTTGGACCAGCACTTGAACGCCTTTTGTGCCGATAACGATGCTGACCCTTTGGGGATGCTCGAAAGAGCAGCGCTCAAGGAATCACTGGCTGCTGCCATTCGAGACTTATCGAAGCAGAGCGGTACCGTGCTGTCCTATTACTATGTTGAAGATCTGAAAATGCATCAGATCGGTAAGTTGATGCAGGTTACAGAAGCAAGGGTGAGTCAGATACACGCGCAAGCCATAGCTGAATTGCGTGCCAAGTTGGTGGACGAATCCGGTGCGATCAGGTCACTCAAGCCCAGGCGCACTACCCGAATTGCACGCGAATCTCGTACGGCTGTCGCGGTTTAGCGGGGTCCGGTACGTTTTGCATGGATATGGCGCCCACAGGGCACCGTTTTTCGCATCGGGCACAGCCAGTGCAAAGCTGACTGTCCTGGAAAACCACTGTTTTGCGCCAGGCGTGGGTCTCAAAACTGAACAAAGGCAAGGGACAGGCTGCGATGCAACGTCCACAGCCCGAACACCGGGCTGCATCTACAAACGCTATCTGCTCAATTTTGGCCATGTTGGAAATTCAATTCTCGGAACGCAATTTTGCCGCTCTGCTGTCAAGCGGGGTCATAAATGAATTTTGTTCCCAGCCTTCCGTCATTGGACCTTCTCCATTTGCTTGCGCCTTGTCAATCGCACTGACCGCAGCAGAATTGTTCTTGTTGTTTCTTTGACGCAACACGGCCGCTTGCAAATGGTCGGACACACTCTTGAACTGTGAATCCATGTAGTCGCGCGGGTCGCGACCTGCTGCGAGTTTGCCCAGAAATGCCGTTCGAATCTGGCTGCTGTGCGGCAGGTTGTCGGGCTCCACCACCCAATAGGGGATGTCGCATTGGGCCAAAAGGCCGTATTTCAGCGTTTGGTTGCTAAGAGATAGGCCTTGGGGGCCCGGCACATCCACGCATCCCATAATTCGACCGTCAGCGTTGCATACAGTGAATGTGCAATACACACGATTGAGTAAGTTGTACCAATACTCAGCCTCTTCATGTTTGGCCGGAATGGTAAAGCGGGTAACCGGAATTTTGATCATGACGCGCTGGTCGTACATCACTTTTTCCAACCAAGTCCAGACTTTGAGTTCCTTTCTACTGACCACTGTGCGTGAAAAAAGCGGCCATTCCTTAGGAATATGTGTGCGCTTTGGAGGCTTGGTGCGCTCGTGCCATACGTACAGTCCCACTGCGATCAAGCACAGCAGAAAGCCTGAAAAAAAATAAACTAACATCTCTCCCCCTTGAATTGGCCGCCTCGGCCTAACACGTGTTCTGCGCGCAGTTTACTGGGATTAGCAGGCTCGCAGGCAACTTGATTGGCCGCAAAAGTAGGCGCAAATTTTCTGCGCTGCGATACTACGGGCATGCAATTGCAGGAAATACTTTATACCCAGGGCTTTGGCACACGGCGAGTTTGTGCTGGATTGATTCAGCAAGGTCATGTGCAGTTCTATGGCCCAGATAGGAGCGCTGCGCCAGTGCTTTGCGTGGATGCCGCGGCAGAATTCGACACGGCGAATTTCCGATTCAGGGTGCAGGGCGCCGACTGGCCCTATGCTGAAAGAGCCTATCTGGTACTCAATAAGCCCACGGCCACGGAATGCTCGCAAAAGCCCTCGACCTATCCAAGCATTTACACCTTACTGCCTTCACCTCTGCGCACGCGGCCTCAAAAGGCGGCGGTGCAGGGTGTGCAGGCGGTGGGGCGTTTGGATCAGGACACCACTGGCATGCTCCTGCTGACCGATGATGGCAAGTTCATCCATCGGATGAGTTCACCGCGCCACCATGTGCCCAAGGTCTATGAAGTAAAGGTCAAGCACGCGCTTGATACACGTCAAATTCAGAAATTGTTGGACGGCGTAGTGCTCGATGACGACCCCAAGCCGGTACGGGCGGCCGCTTGTGAGGCAGTGGGCGAGTTTGACTTGCGCCTGACTTTGACTGAGGGGAAATACCACCAGGTCAAACGTATGTTGGCAGCCGTCAGCAACCGGGTTGAGGGGCTGCACCGCTCGCAGATTGGTGGTTTGGCATTGCCAGCCGACCTGGCGCCGGGTCAATGGCGCTGGCTCACTGAACAAGATCTGGCCAGCATTGCTGGCAAATAAGGGCAGATCCACCATGCGCCGCACTCCGATTCCTTTATTGGCCTGCGCGGTGCTGGCATGCATAGGGGGGGTACTCCCCAGCCAGGCGGCAGAATCCCCAAAACAGCCCGCATGCGCGAACCCGGTGTATCTGATGATCGACCCGGCTTCGATGGACTTTGCTCCCCGGATTGCTGATGTGCTGCAACGCGAAAAGGTCAAGGTTACTTTTCTGGTTTCCAACCACCGCACAGCCAATGGAGAAGGGAGCCTGGGCAACCTTTGGGGCGGTTGGTGGAAATTGGTGGCAGAGCAGGGTCATGAATTTGTGTCCCACACCTATGACCACGTGGCCTGGCGCGGTGATTTGCCCGGCTATAGGCCGGCATTTCGCATGAAGCCGGATGCTGGAGCTCTGGAGGGGCGTGAATTCACATTTGATCCACCCAAGCTATGCGAACAAATTGAGCATGCGGCGCGACGGGTTGAAGATTTCACGGGCAAAAGATCATTGCCACTGTTTGACTTGCCAGGTGGTCAAACCTCGCCCAAGCTGCTGGCAAGTGCCAGCGCCTGTGGCTACGCACACATCGCAGTGACCCCCGGGCGGTCCTTGACAGGTGGGCTGCAGTTGAAAAAGACTTTGCAGGACATCCGCAGCGGAGACGTATTGCTCGCTGATCTGCATACTGCAAAAGGTGCAGAGCCATGGGCACTGAACAACTTGGAGCCTTTGATCCGCGGACTCAAAGATCGTGGCATGTGCTTTGAATCTTTGCGCCGTCATCCCGGCTTGAAGGACTGGATCGAAACCCACGGCGGTTGACATCGATAGCTCCCATTCACCTATGGGCAGCTTTTCCCGCCTGTAATGCGCTTGCATGCAAGACGCTATGCTCGGAGCATGAACCTGTTTTTGGACTCCTTTTGGCGTGCTCTCGCGTACTGTGTGCATCCGCGCGTCATCGTGCTGTCTTTGTTGCCTTTGTTGTTGGTAATCGCTTTGAGCATGGGCCTCGGATATTTTTTCTGGGATGCGGCACTTGATCAAGTGCGTATCTGGATGGACGCGTTTACCTACATCAATATG
>CANFNO010000137.1 GCA_947447845.1 Burkholderiales bacterium
AAGATTGCTGCTGCCCAGCACGCCAACGACGACCCGCACCTGCGCAGTTGTCAGGCCGTTCTGGGCTACCACATCCATGCCAGCGATGGCGACATCGGCCACGTGCAGGGCATGCTGGTGGATGAAGATTCCTGGGCTTTGCGCTACCTCGTGGTGGACACCACCAATTGGTGGGGCGGCCACCAGGTGCTGGTGGCTCCAAAATGGATTGAGTCCATCAGTTGGGCCGACTCCAAGGTCAACATCAACCTGAACCGTCAGGCCGTCAAGGACAGCCCGGCGTTTGACTCTACCGCGGAGCTCAATCGCCAGTACGAAATGGACTTGCACCGGCACTACCAGCGCTCGGCCTATTGGGATCAGGAGCCCAGCCGCGATTCGGCCAAGATCCATGACAAGCGCGATCTGTGAGATCCCGTTGAGCCAAAAAAAAGGCCCCGTTTTGCAACGAGGCCTTGAAGGGATCCCTGAACCTGAAGGTTTCGAAAGGACCCGAGGAGACAACCGGTAGGAACAAAGAGTTCCTGATGAATGAATTATCTCAGGGTTTTCCCTTGGCTCCTAGATCAGCGCACAAAAAACCTTAATTTTTGTGTCTAACTTGGCAATTAGCGCTTTTTAGCGGTGGCGGGCTTGGCAGCAGTGGTGGCAGAAGCAGCCACCGAGTTGAAGTTGGCTTCGGCCACTTCAGTTGCTTGCTTGACAGCCTTTTGAACGGATTCCAGCGCGTTATTTGCAGCTGACACCGAGCTCTTCAGAATGGCAACAGCGGCTTCAGATCCGGCAGGTGCATTCTTGGCAGCGTTGTCCACCATGCTGGCGAACTTGGCTTGTGCTTCAGCAGCCTGGCCTTCAACCGCTTTGGTGAACTCAGCGCTGGTGCTGGTGGCGATGTCATACAGGTGACGGCTGTAAGCAGCGGTCTTTTCAGCCAAAGGCTGGAGCAAGTTGGATTGCAGGGCGATCAACTCTTGGACGTCCTTGACGCTCAACACCGATTGGCTGTGGCCAGCGACTTCGGACAGAGCTGCCTTGGAAGCGGTCAGGTTCAGTTCGACAATCTTTTCGACGCCTTCAAAAGCCTTGTTGGTCAGGCCAAACAGGGTTTCGATGTTGGCTTTTTGTGCTGCGACGATTTGTTCAACGGTGAGTTCGGACATTTTGATTCTCCAAATAAAAAATTGAGTGTTTTAAATTTCCATCTGCGTGAGCATGTTTGCCAATTGACTCCATGTTGCACCGCAGCATGGTTTCGATTGTATTCAGGTGAAGTTTGAATGCAAGAACTTTTTGTTGCATTGCAACAACTTAGAGGCATTTTTCTAAATGCCAAAGAATTCTTTGCCTCGTCACATGCATGACACCCGGGAAATGCAGCCCTCACAGGGCTGGCAAAATCGTGGCATGTCGAATAAAGCAACTTCTCGCCCTGAGCCGGAGCCGCGCAGCGCCTATCGGGTGTTGCGCGCCATTCCCACCCGCTGGATGGATAACGATGCCTACGGCCATATCAACAACGTCGTCTACTACAGCTGGTTTGATACGGCGGTGAACGCCTGGTTGATTGAAAGCGGCGTGCTGGACATTCAGAGCAGCCCCACCGTGGGCCTGGTCGTTGAGACACATTGCAATTACTTTGCGCCGCTGGCCTTCCCGCAAACCGTTCAGGTCGGTCTGCGCGTGGCCCATGTGGGCGCGAGCAGCGTGCGTTATGAATTGGCCGTTTTTGGCGAAGAGGCGCTGTGCGCCGCCAAGGGCCATTTCGTGCATGTTTATGTGGACGCGCAAACCCATCGCCCCACGCTTGTTCCCGACTCACTCAAAAAACTACTGGAGACCCTTGCATGACGCTTTCCGCGATTGACGAAGCCATCTGTTCCCGCCGCTCCATGCGGGCTTTTACGCAGCAAACCGTGGCACGCGGTGACATTGAGCACATTTTGCAAATGGCCAGTCGTGCAGCCTCGGGTACCAACTGCCAGCCCTGGAAGGTCTATGTGTTGCAGGGCGCCACGCGCGACACCCTGGTGGAAAAAGCCTGTGCCGCCCACGACGCGATGCGGGCCGACCCCACGCTGGCTGAGAAGTACAAGGAAGAGTACGACTACTATCCGCAAAAGTGGGTCAGCCCGTATATCGACCGTCGGCGCGAAAACGGTTGGGGTCTGTATGGCCTGCTGGGCATCGGCAAGGCAGACCGCGAGCAAATGCATCTTCAGCACCAGCGCAACTTCAAGTTTTTTGATGCCCCGGTGGGCTTGATGTTTACCGTAGACCGGGTCATGGGCCGGGGCTCGCTGGTGGATTACGGTGGCTTTCTGCAAAGCCTCATGTTGGCAGCGCGCGGCCTGGGGCTGCACACCTGCCCGCAGGCGGCCTGGAACGGGTTTTCCAGCATCATCATGCCGCTCATCGGCGCGGGTCCGGACGAGATGCTGGTCTGTGGCATGTCCCTGGGTTATGCCGACGAAACCGCCGTGGTCAACACCTTTGACACGCCGCGCGTGCCGGTCAAGGATTTCACCCACTGGCTGGACTGACCGCACGCCATGGCGGCATTTGCGATAGCGCTGCTTGACGGACTGAGCTACGCCAGCACGCTGTTTCTTATGGCCGCTGGCCTGACGCTGATCTTTGGCGTCACCCGCATCGTCAACTTCGCCCATGGCAGCTTCTTCATGTTGGGCGCGCTGTTCTCGGCGCATTGGTTGGTGAACTGGTTTCCAGTGTGGTCGGAAAGTGCCTGGCTTTATCTTGCGGCCATGTTGCTGGGCGCGGCCTGTGCGGCACTGGTGGGGGCGCTGGCGGAGTGGCTCTTGCTGCGTCGCCTGTATGGCGTGCCGGAGTTGTACCAATTGGTGGCCACCTTTGGCCTCAGCCTGGCCTTGCACGATGCCATGCGTTGGTCTTTCGGCCCGGACGAGGTGTTTGCGCCCCGTTTTCCGGGCCTCAAGGGTTCGATTGAAATCGGGAGCGAATTCTTCCCGCAGTACCAACTGCTCACGATTGTTTTGGGCCCCTTGGTCTGGCTCGGCTTGCATCTGGCTTTACACCACACGCGTTGGGGTGTGCGCCTGCGCGCTGCCACGGCCGACCGAAGCATGTTGTCGGCGCTGGGCGTCGATGCCAAGCCCCTGATGCTGCTGGCGGTGGTATTGGGTTGTGCGCTGGCGGGTCTGGGCGGTGCCTTGCAGTTGCCTCGCGAACCCGCCCATTTGCAAATGGATTTGAATACCGTGGTGGAAACCTTTGTGGTGGTGGTGACGGGAGGCTTGGGCAGTATCGGCGGGGCCTTTCTGGCAGCCGTGCTGATCGGGTTGGTGCATTCTTTTGGCACGCTGTTGTTTCCGCAGGCCACCCTCGTTTTCGTGTTTGTCACGATGGGCCTGGTGTTGGCTTTCAGGCCGCACGGCTTGCTGGGTAAGGCACTGGCACCCTTGCCGCAAGAACAGGGGGTGCGCTTTCGTTTGTGGCCGCTGAAGCCCCGGAGTTTTCAGGTCGCTTGCGCTATCGCTGCGTTGCTGTTGGGACTGTCGTGGGGCGCTGGCGCCTATTGGCAATCTCTGGTGAGCGACGGGCTCATTCTGGTCATTGCGGGGCTTAGCCTGCAATCCATGATGGCGCTTGGAGCCATGGTCAGCTTTGGCCATGCCGCCTTCTTTGGTCTGGGCGCCTATTCCGCCGCCTGGGTGCATTTGGCGTGGGGCTGGGGCCTGTTCCCGGCCCTTGTAGCTGCCACTTTGGCCAGCGGGCTGCTCGCTGCGCTGGTGGGCGGTGTGCTGGTGCGTAGCAGCGGTGTCTACCTGGCCATGTTGTCGCTGGCTCTGGCGCAGGTGCTGTGGGCTACGGCAAGCCAGTGGGTGGCCGTAAGCGGTGGTGACAACGGCTTGATTGGTCTGCAGTTGGTGACTGATGAAGGTCGCCCCCTATTTTTCGCGTTGCTGGTGATTTTGGCGCTTGGCTCAGTGGCCGCGCTGCGACGCTTTGCGCGATCCAGTCTGGGCGCTGCGCTGCAGGCATTGCGCGACGCACCCTTGCGGGCGGCGGCCAGTGGTTTGCCGTTGCAAGCGATCAAGTGGCGGGTACTGTTGCAAAGCGCCTTGATGGCGGGCTTGGCCGGTGGCTTGTTTGCCGCCCACAAGGGTTCGGTGTTTCCTTCCGTACTTTCGGTCTCCACCTCTGTCGATTTCTTGCTGGTGGTTTTGCTGGGCGGTTTGCATCAACTGTGGGGCACGCTGGCGGGTGCACTGGTGCTGGTACTGGCCGGAAGTGAATTGGGGCGTGGTTTTGATTACTGGCGCGGTGCGTTGGGATTGTTGGTCATGCTCATCATGGTCTGGGCACCGTCCGGAATATTGGGCCTGGGGCGCAGTGCCGCCCGGGGAGATCCACATGTCTGATTCACAGGGTTTTCAGTACGGACTGGTGGTGCGCGATCTGGCCAAGCAATTTGGCGGGGTGCAAGCGGTGCGGGGTGTGAGCTTTTCGGTGCAACCGGGGGAGTGCGTCGCCCTGATCGGACCCAACGGCGCGGGTAAGTCCACCACCTTTGCCTGCATTGCGGGGCAACACGCGCCCAGTGGCGGGCAGGTGTTGTGGCAGGGCAAACCGCTGAATGCGTTGTCTGCCGCACAGCGCTTGCAGCGCGGCATTGGCCGCACCTTTCAGGTGGCGCAGACCTTTGAATCCTTGACAGTGCAGCAGAACGTGCAACTTGTGCTGCCTGGCTCCAATGTGCTGAGCCCGCTGCAGATGCTCGACAACCAGGCGCCGCAAGCGGCCCTTGGCCTTTTGGCACGCGTAGGCTTGCAGGAACAGGCGGGACTCTTTGCGCAGCAATTGCCCTATGGCGCGAAAAAGCGCCTTGAATTGGCCATGGCACTTGCCGGCCTGGATGTCGAGCCGGGCCTGCTGCTTTTGGACGAGCCTGCAGCCGGTCTGGCACCTTCGGAGCGCGCCGCATTGATGCAATTGGTGCGCTCGCTCACACATGACGCAGCAGGACAGGCGCGGCTGGCCGTGCTCTACACCGAACACAATATGGACGCAGTTTTTGGCGTGGCCGAACGGGTGCTGGTGTTGATGGAAGGCCGCCTGGTGGCCTCAGGCACAGCCTACGAAGTGGCCTCCAACGAATTGGTGCGCACCCATTACCTGGGACGTGCTTTCCGCCACGCACGGGAGGCCCATCGTGCTTGAAGTGAGCCGTTTAAGCGCCTGGTACGGCGCCGCGCAAGCCCTGTTTGATGTGTCTTTGCGCGTGTCGCCTGGTGAACTGGTGGTGCTGGAGGGCCTCAACGGCGCTGGCAAGTCCACGCTGCTGCAGTCCGTCATCGGCCTTGGTCCACGGGTGCGCGGGGAGGTGGTGTTTCAGGGGCAGTCGCTGACCGCCTTGCCCGCCCATGCGCGGGCGCGCCTGGGCCTGGGTTTTGTGCCTGAGGACAGGCGTCTGTTTGCCGACTTGACCGTGCGCGAAAACCTGTTGGTGGCAGCAAGACTGCCTGCGTCACAGGCGCATGGCGTTGCGGTCAGTTCCACCGCGCAACAACTGGAGCAGGTTCTGGTGTTGTTCCCTGCGCTCAAGCCCATGCAAAAGCGTCGTGCGCTGGAGATGAGTGGCGGCGAACAGCAGATGCTCAGCATGGCCCGCACCCTGATGACTTCGCCCTCCATGCTGCTGCTGGACGAACCCTGCGAAGGCATCGCGCCCGTGCTGGTGGAGGCCATCGTGGACGCGCTGTTGAAGCTCAAGGGGCAGGGCATGGCCATGCTGATTGCCGAGCAAAATACCCTGCTCGCCGCGCACGCGGACCGAGTCATTACACTGGTGGCCGGGCAAACCGGCGCACACCTCACACCATGATCATTACCAGCCTTCTGGATACCGACCTGTACAAGTTCACCATGATGCAGGTCGTGCTGCACCAGTTCCCCGGAGCGCAAGTGGAGTACCGCTTCAAATGCCGCAATCCGGGTGCGCAACTGGCACCGTTTGTAGATGAGATCCGGGAAGAAATCCGCTCCCTGTGCAGCCTGCATTTTCTGGATAGCGAGTTGGCCTATCTGCGCTCCATGCGCTTTATCAAAAGCGACTTCATCGACTTTTTGGGCTTGTTCAAGCTCAACGAAAAATACATCACGGTGACGCCGCTGCCCTCGGGCGACATCAGCATTGAAATCGTCGGCCCCTGGCTGCACACGATTCTGTTTGAAATCCCGGTGCTGGCCATCGTCAACGAGGTCTACTTTCGCAACACCCAGGAGGTGCCTGACTTTGTTGAGGGGCGCAAACGCCTGGACGTCAAGATCGGTCAGCTTCGGACTGAGGGTCTGAGCGATTTGAAGATTGCCGATTACGGCACACGCCGCCGCTTCTCGCGCTCCTGGCACGAAGAAGTGATCCGCGTGCTGGCTGCGCGCCTGGGCACGCACCACAGCCCCGGCAATGCCGCGGGCGTGCCGGGCCAACTGGCGGGCACCAGCAATGTCTGGCTGGCCATGAAGCTGGGCCTGACCCCCTTGGGCACCATGGCGCACGAATACCTGCAGGCTTGCCAGGCCCTGGGTCCGCGCCTGCGCGACAGTCAGGTTTATGCCTTTGAGAGCTGGGCACGTGAATACCGGGGCGACCTGGGGATTGCGCTGAGCGACGTCTACGGAATGAGCGCCTTTCTGCGCGACTTCGACATGTTTTTCTGCAAACTGTTTGACGGCGCGCGCCACGATAGCGGCGACCCATTTCAGTGGGGCGAGCGCATGCTGGATCACTACGTGCGCAACCGCGTCGACCCGCGCACCAAGACCCTGATCTTTAGCGACGGCCTGACCATTCCGCGCACCATCGAGCTGTACCAGCAATTCCGTGGCCGTTGCCAACTGGCCTTCGGCATTGGCACCAACCTGACCAATGACCTGGGTTACGAGCCGATGCAAATCGTCATCAAGATGGTGAAGTGCAATGGCCAACCGGTGGCCAAGCTGTCGGATACACCTTCCAAAAACATGTGTGACGATGAGCGCTACCTGGCCTATTTGCGCCAGGTTTTTGAAATTGCCCAGCCGACGTGAGCGCTGAGCGTTTCTCAGCCCTATTTGTTTTTCAGCGTACTTCACGTAATAACCCAAGACCCCAGTAACCATGACCAAGCCCGCCATCCTCATCGCCCGTGCCATCTTTCCGGAAGTGCTGGAGCAATT
>CANFNO010000138.1 GCA_947447845.1 Burkholderiales bacterium
ATGGTCGCAGCGGCAACCGAACCCCTGATACCGGCGCTGCTCAAACCCTTGTTAGATCGTGGGTTTCAACAAGGCTCACTGGCGATTTGGACCGTTCCAGCATCCCTGCTGCTTCTGTTCGGAGTACGCGGCCTGGCGGGCTATATCTCGCAAATCGGTTTATCCAGGATCACCAACGAAGGTCTGGTTCGCATGCGCCGTGCCATGTTCGAAAAAATATTGGACTCCCGCCTGGAGCTTTTCCGGGATCAAAGCTCGAGCGCGCTTTCCAACACAGTCGTATACGAAGTACAAACCGGCGCCACCATGCTGGTTAACTCCCTTCTCAGCCTGACCCGCAATGGGCTCACTTTGCTGGCACTGACCGGCTATCTACTGTTTCTCAACTGGAAGCTGACGATGATCGTGGCCGCGATATTCCCTGCAGTTGCCTGGGTCATGCGCGTGCTCACGCGCCGACTTCACTGGTTGACCAAGGCCAATCAGGATGCCACCGACGAGTTGGCCTATGTGGTGGAAGAAAACGTATTGGCCCACCGCGAAATACGCCTGTATTCAGCACAGGCCACGCAATTGGAGCGCTTCTCGAAATTGGGCGATAGCCTGCAGCGGTTGGCCCTCAAGTCCACCATTGCAGGTGCTGCCATGACACCTATGACGCAGATGCTTGCAGCGGTAGCGTTGTCGGCCGTCATCTCTGTGGCCCTGATCCAGAGTAGTAGCAGCGGCACTTCGGTGGGCGGCTTTGTAGCGTTTGTAACCGCCATGCTGATGATTGTTGCGCCGATTCGCCAGCTTTCGGAAGTGTCCAGCCCGATTACCCGTGGACTGGCTGCATTGGAGCGGGGTCTGGCGCTGATTGATGGCATCGAAAGCGAAATGGGCGGCGCCTTTGAAAAAAGCACGGCCAGCGGTGCGATTGAATTTCAGGACGTCAGCATACGCTATGCCGGCAGCAATGGTTTTGCGCTGCAGTCCCTTAGCTTGAAGGTGGCACCCGGCGAAACCGTTGCCCTCGTGGGTGCCTCGGGTTCGGGCAAGACCACACTGGCTAACTTGTTACCGCGCTTTGTCAACATCGATTCCGGCAATGTGCTGATCGATGGCCATGACGTGCGCGATTGGAGTCTGCATTCTCTGCGCAACCAGTTTGCGTTAGTCAGCCAGAACGTGGTGATGCTGAACGACAGCATTGCGAACAACGTGGCATTGGGGCTTCCGGTCGATCGCAACAGAGTGTCGCAATGTCTGGATACCGCCAACCTGACCGCATTTGTGGCTGCAGCGGCCCAGGGCATGGACAGCCTGGTCGGACACAACGCGCTGCAGCTGTCCGGAGGGCAACGCCAACGACTGGCAGTGGCGCGCGCACTCTACAAGAATGCACCGATTCTGATTCTGGATGAAGCTACCTCAGCCCTGGATACCGAATCAGAACGCGCCATTCAGGATGCCCTACAGATTTTGATGCGTGAGCGCACCACCCTGGTGATTGCGCACCGCCTCTCCACCATTCAGCACGCCGACCGCATCGTGGTGATGGATGCTGGCCGCATTGTAGAAATTGGCAACCATCAGGAGCTGCTCGCGTTGGGTGGTGCCTATGCACGCCTCTATAACCTGGGCACTCAAAGCGGTAGCGATTATCTGGCACCCGGCGCCTGAGCAATCCGTACCTTTCAGCCGCGCACCGATTCTGCTGCCACACAAAGGTAAATCGCCTCCTGCAGGCGTGCTTGTGCAGACCACAGATGGGCACTGGCAAAAATTTGAGCCGATGCGGCAAGCCCTGAAGCCCCAATGGATGGTGGCAGAACAGCCATCAGGGCCTCCACCAAATGCGCCACGTTGCGCGGGTCATTGAGCACGTAAGCGTTGTCACCGTGGGTTAGAAAGTCTGCGATGCCGCAGAACTCGGCACAACTCACCACCACCGGTAAGCCATGCGCCATGGCCTCCAGCACCACCATGCCAAAGGTGTCCTCAAGCGTTGGATGCGCCAGACAATCGGCCGCGCGGTAGGCAACGCTGACATCGCTCAACGCGCCCAAGAAAAACACCCTGTCTCGTAGTCCGAGCGACTGCACCTGGGGCCGGAATTCGGCAATTTGGTCCGCATTGCCAACCACCGCCAGAAAACGGCCTGCGGGCAATTGCGAAAGCGCCTGAAGCAGTGCTGGCAATCCCTTCTTCCGGTAATCATTGCCCACGAACAGAATGCAATGCCCTGCCTCAGGCAAACCCAGCTGAAGGCGAGCGGCACATTTCTCCTGCTCAGTGCATCGACCAGGGACATCCGTCACCCCTGGCGTAACAACGGCAAGTACAGAGGCCGTCGCTGGAAAGGTCTGCGCCATGGTGGCCCGCAAACCCGGTGCGGTCACGACAATGCATTTTCCTGGTGTTATCCGATAGCGCAGGCGCTCCAACCCGATGTAAACCAGCAGCCGAGGGCTGGTCAAAACCTTCAGGCAACGCAGTGCCCATGTCAGGCCAGTACGCCCTTTGAAAAGGTTGTATTGAATGGGCAGCACATGCACCGTTTGCACTTGACCGTGCCAGGTATTTTCATGGGAGTGCACCACATCAAAGCTCCGGCGCGTCATCCACCAAGTTGCCAGCGCAAACCAAATCTGGTTGATCCAGCGCGGTCGGGTGAACGGCGTGAAAACCCGGTGGTAGCGCACACCAGGAAAGTTGTGTTCTATCTGCTGCGCAAAGACATGAATCTCGTGACGCGCTGCCAACTGTTCCACCAACGCGATGGAATAGCGCTCAGCACCACCGCCTGTCGGCTTGAACAATCGGTTGAGAACCGCGATACGCAAGCGCTTCACCGGCAAACTAGTCTCAGTTTTGGCGTCGCTCATTTGCGATCTTCGTAAGACGACAAAAGCTTCAACAAAAATACGGGCAAGGTGGTGGACCGCAACACGGGGACACGCGGCAGTTCAAACAGTTGTGACGACAGCGTGGCACGCCCGCGTTCGGTTGTGGTCGCAGTCTTAAATCCTGCTGCTTGCGCTTGTGAAACCTGTATGGCCCCATGTCCGCCATAGGGATAGCAGAAATGGTCCACTGCTACGCCGAGCAAAGCCTCCAAATCCATTTTGCTGCCCTGTATCTCAACCTGGCTTTGTTCTGCAGAAAGTTGATCCAATCGTGCATGGGTCTGGGTGTGCGCACCAATCTCTTGCCCACCCGCCAGCCAGCGACGCATCTGATCAGCGGACATCAGGCTGGTCTGCGCGATCCCGACTTCGAGGTCCCAGCGATTGGTCTGTCCCAACAGGCGGCTGACGGCATAGCAAGTCGATGAAAATCCCAGACCCTGCAACACTGGCAAAGCGTTTTCCAGGTTGTTCGTGTACCCATCATCGAACGTGATGCCGACCACTTTGCCATTTTTCTCGCCACGCAGATAGGGCAGCAAGGCGCTCATCGAGAGGCCCTTGTAACCCAGTAGATTCAGCCAGCGCATCTGGCGGGCAAAGGCGGCCGGCGCAACGTACAGACTGCGATAAGGCGCGCCCTTAGCCGGCGCCTCGGCAATCTGGTGGTAGGTCAGGATCGGATAACGCCGCATTCAGCAAGACCCGCTTTAAAGCAGCACGATGTCGTACTGCTCCTGCGCCATTGCTGCCTCGCTCTGCAGTGACACAGGTTTACCGATGAACTCGCTCAAGGAGGCCAGATGCTGGCTTTCTTCATCCAGAAACAGTTCAATGACTTTGGGCGAGGCCACCACACGGAACTCGCGCGGATTAAACTGGCGCGCCTCACGCAGAATTTCACGGAAGATGTCATAGGTCACGCTGCGCGCTGTCTTTACGATGCCTTTGCCCTCGCACACCGGGCAAGGCTCGCACAGCATGTGGGCCAGCGACTCGCGCGTGCGCTTGCGCGTCATTTCCACCAGTCCAAGCTGAGAGAAACCGCCAGCCGACGTTTTGACTCGGTCCCGCGCCAACTGCTTGCGGAATTCGCCCAACACGGACTCGCGGTGGTCCTCGCGCACCATGTCGATAAAGTCCACGATGATGATGCCGCCCAGATTGCGCAAGCGCAGTTGCCGCGCGATGGCTTGCGCCGCTTCCAGATTGGTCTTGAAAATCGTGTCGTCGAAATTGCGGGCGCCGACAAAACCACCCGTATTCACATCGACGGTGGTGAGCGCCTCTGTCTGGTCCACGATCAGGTAGCCGCCGGACTTCAAATCCACCCGTCGGGCCAAGGCCTTAGCGATTTCTTCGTCGATGGAATACAAATCAAAGATCGGGCGCTCGCCTTTGTAGTGCTGCAGCTTTTCAACCGCTGCCGGCATGAACTCGGCACCAAAAGCTTTGAGTGCCTCAAACTGCTCGCGCGAATCCACGCGGATGGTTTGGGTGGACTCGCTCACCAAGTCGCGCAGCACGCGCTGCATCAGGTTCAGGTCCTGGTGCAGCAGTGTCTTAGGCGGCTGACGCACCGAGGCATCCTTGATACGCGCCCAGGCCTTTCGCAAATAGCGTATGTCCTCGGCCAACTCTGCCTCCGTGGCATCCTCGCCATTGGTACGCAAAATAAATCCACCACCTTGGGTCCCGGCCAGTGCCAGTAGTTGCGCGCGCAAGGCCTCGCGTTGCGCCACGGGGATTTTTTGCGACACGCCAATATGGTCGTCCTGCGGCAAGAAAACCAGCAGGCGCCCTGCAATGCTGATTTGGGTGGAGAGGCGTGCGCCTTTGGTGCCAATCGGATCCTTGATCACCTGCACCATCAAGGCCTGACCCTCGAACACCTGCTTTTCTATAGGAATGAGTGCCGCAGCGCTACGCGCAGCGCTAATGGTCTCGCCCTCCTGCGGCGGATGCCAGACATCGGCCACATGCAAAAATGCAGCGCGCTCCAGGCCAATATCAATAAAGGCCGACTGCATGCCGGGTAATACCCGCGCTACTTTGCCGAGATAGACGTTGCCGACCAAGCCACGCTCCAGCGTTCGCTCCACGTGCAACTCCTGCACCGCGCCATGTTCGACGATGGCCACGCGCGTTTCCTGCGGTGACCAATTGATCAGAATGTCCTGTTGATTTGGCATCAGGCTAGCTTCTTGAGCAGTTGTGCGGTTTCATAAAGGGGAAGTCCCATGATGCCAGTGTAACTACCGTTGATGCGCGAAATATAGGCCCCCGCCCCGCCCTGCACCGCATAAGCCCCGGCCTTGCCCATGGGTTCACCGGAATCAACATATTCGCGAATCTCGGCGTCACTCATGGGAGAAAAGGTCACCTCAGACACGCTGCACGCCTGCTCAAATTGATCCGTGGTGCCAATGGCCACTGCAGTCAGCACGACATGGGTCTGACCCGATAAGGCGCGCAACATGCGCACTGCATCGTCGGCATTGACCGGCTTGGCGTAAATGGTGTTTCCCAAGGCTACGGTGGTGTCGGCGCACAACACTGGCGCCAGTGGCAAACCACGCATTTGTAGGCGCTTTAGCGCAGCGTCCAGTTTGAGGCGTGTAACGCGCTGCACATAGACCAGTGGGCTCTCCCCCGCAAAGTGCTCTTCCAGGGACTCGGCGTCTTCCTCCGCATTGGCCAACAGCAGTTCGTGTTCAATTCCCAGTTGGGTGAGCAATTGGCTGCGGCGGGGACTTTGCGAGGCGAGGTAAATAAAGCGGGACATGGATATTCGATTTTTAGTGGCAGTGATGCGCTCACGCTATTCGCGGTGATACGGGTGGTTGGCATTGATCGACCAGGCGCGGTAGAGTTGTTCGATCAGCAGCACGCGTGCAAAGGCATGTGGCAATGTCAGGTCGGAGAGTCGTATGCGCTCATTGGCGGCCTGCTTGAATGCGGGGTCCAGCCCGTCGGGGCCACCAATCACCAGTGCCACATCGCCGCCACCGAGTTGCCAATCGGTCAACCGTCCAGCCAATGCCTTCGTGGTGAGGTTGGTGCCACGCTCATCGAGCGCCACGATGCGCGTGCCTTTGGGGATTGCGGCCTCGATGCGGGCACGCTCTCCCGCATACAGGGCCTCCAGGGTCTTGGAGCCGCGTGGCTCTGTCTTGACAGCTTTTAGCTCCACCTTGATTTCATGTGGAAAGCGCTTGGCGTAATCGTCCCAGGCGGTTTGCGCCCAGTCGGGCACCTTCAGCCCGACCGCCACAATCAGCAGCCGCATGGCGGCACTCAGGCCTTACGGCTGACAGTCTTTTTGGCTGCAGGCTTGCGCACTTCGGCCCGCTTGGCTGCCACCCTGGCCACAGTTTTGGCCGGAGCCTTTACCACCAGAGTCTTGGCTGCCACTTTCACCGCGGGTGTTTTGGCTGCGACCTTTTTGACGGGTGCTGCAGGTCCACGAGTGGAGGCGGTTTTGGCCGCGGTCTTTTTGGCCGGGGCTGCACCGGTCGATGTCTTTGCTGCAGCCTTCTTCACCGCAGCTGCCTTGATGGCATCGTTTTTCTTGACCTGCGCCTTGGACGGGAAGGCTTCGGCCACACCCTTCTTGGCCGCGCTGGAACGCTTCAAGGTGCCGGGAATCTGACCCTTGGTGACAACGGCTTCATCCTTGGCGGCAGAGGCAATCTCTGGCTTGGCCGAACCCAGTTTCAAGCGAACCGGCTTCTCGCCCCACAATTCTTCCAAGTGATAGTACTGGCGAAAATTGGGTTGCATGATGTGCACGACGGCCTGGGCGCAGTCCACGATGATCCACTCGCCATTGGTCTCGCCTTCCATGCGTGGCTTGGGAAAACCGGCTTCGCGCACGGCATCACGCACACTCGCTGCGAGGGCTTTGGTTTGGCGGTTGGACGTGCCGGAGGCAATGATCACGCGCTCAAACAGAGCCGACAGATGCTCGGTGTCAAAGACCACAACATCCTGTGCTTTTACGTCTTCAAGGCCATCGACGATGGCACGCTGGAGTTTTTGGATGTCTTTTTTGGCAACGGGAGATTTGGTCATCAGGCGGCTTGGTAAAGGTGGTGTTGGTCAATATAACGCGCAACGGATTCAAAAACCAGAGGTGCAACGCTTTGACCACGAGCCAATAGGTCGCGGATTTCAGTTGCATTCAAGGGGCTTGGGGGCAATTGCAGCCGCTGGAGCGGGCTGCCGTGCAGCGGGTGCGAAACATCGGCCGGACTAGCCGCCGCATCCGCCCCTGCGCGCGAAGCTACGCAAATTATAGCAGC